>CBHTTW010000343.1:0-3472 GCA_966096025.1 uncultured Alphaproteobacteria bacterium
GCCCGCATCGACCTGCATGGCATGACTCAAGTGGCGGCGCACCGCACCCTGTTCACCTGGCTGAACAACGCACACCGGCAAGGTCACCGGCTGGTTTTGGTGGTCACAGGCAAGGGCAATCCCAAGAATGATGAAAACGCGCCCTGGATGGTGTCGCCGCATGGCGTGCTGAAACAGATGGTGCCGCGCTGGCTGAACGAACCGGAATTGGCGGCGCTTGTTGCCAGTGTGCGCCCCGCCCATGCCAGGCATGGCGGTGGCGGCGCGCTGTATGTCTATCTGCGGAAGCGGGCATGAAACAATCGTTTCACACCGTGACGGTACAGACCAGGGGCCCGGGCCTGTATGAATTCACCGATGAAGCGGCGGCCTTTGTGCGGGGTGAAAAAATCGCCGACGGATTGTTGACCTGCTTTGTCCACCACACCTCGGCCTCGCTGGTAATTCAGGAGAACGCCGATCCGGATGTGCAAAAAGACCTGCAGGATTTCTTCGCCTGGCTGGCAACCCGCGGCCCGGATTTTCGCCACACTGCGGAAGGGCCCGATGACATGCCCTCGCATATCCGTGCGGCGCTGACCCAGACATCTATCGGCATTCCCTTGCGCCACGGCAAGCTGGCGCTGGGCACTTGGCAGGGCATTTATCTGTTCGAGCATCGCGACGCGCCGCACCGGCGCGAAGTGATGCTGCACATCCTTGGCGATTGAACCTCATGCTTCGACGGGCTCAGCATGAGGATATCCTCACCCTGAGCGTGTCGAAGGGTGAGGGTCAGATCAGCCCGGCCTTGGCGGCCAACTCTTTGAGCGAAACTTCCGGCCGCGCGCCGTAATGCGAAATCACTTCCGCCGCCGCCAGCGCGCCCAACCGGCCGCAATCCGCCAGGCCCTTGCCATGGGTGAGGCCATAAAGAAATCCGGCGGCGAACTGATCGCCCGCTCCGGTGGTGTCCAGCACGCGCGAAACCGGGGCGGCGTCGATCTCATGCACCACGCTCTCTTCCACCACCACACAGCCCTTGGCCGAACGCGTGAGGGCGGCGATGCCGCCCCAATCCTGGGCCGCCGTCACCACATCGGCGAAGGCTTCGGCTTCGAACAGGGCTTTGGCTTCGTCTTCATTGGCGAACAGGATGTCCACATCCTTGTTCAGCAAATGCAGGAATTCGTCGCGGAAGCGTCCGACACAAAAACTGTCGGACAGGGAAAGCGCGATGCGTCCGCCCGCGCCCTTGACCGCCGCTATGGCCTTGCGCGCCGCCTGCTTGGCTTCGTGCTGGTCCCACAAATAGCCTTCGATATAGAGAATCTGCGCCGCCGCGACCTGTGCCTCATCGATATCGTCCGGCACCAGTTCGCGGCAGGCGCCCAGATAGGTGCTCATGCTGCGCTGGCCGTCCGGCGTCACGGCGATCAGGCAGGTGGCGGTGGAGGAGCCGTCAGAGGCCGGCGCGGTGGTGAAGTTCATGCCCAGGCTGGCCATGGACTTGCCGAACACGTCGCCCAGCCGGTCGTTGAACACCTTTCCCACATACACGCCATTGCCGCCCAGCGAGGCCAGGCCCGCCATGGTGTTGGCGGCCGAGCCGCCCGCCACTTCGTGCAGACTGCCCGAGGCCTGCGGATGATCGGCCAACAGTTTGTGCAACTCCTTGGCGCGGAATTCGTCGATCAGGGTCATGCCGCCCTTGGCGATGCCATGGGTCAGCAGGAAGCCGTCATTCACCGAAGCGATGACATCCACAATGGCATTGCCCAGACCGGCGACGTCGTACTGTTGGCGTGTCATGCAGTTCCCCTGGATACGTGGGCTCCGCTTACACGCGCCGGCCGTGCCGGTGCAAGCTTTCGCTTGAGGTCCCGGGCCCCCTGGTGCAGAAGGCCCAAGATGATCCGCCGCCTGCCGATCCTGCTGATAGCGCTGGTCCTTGCCGGTTGCGCCGCCAAGGCGCCTTTGCCGCAGCCGCCGGGTCAGGCCGCCCCGGTGCCGGGCGCCATCCCGCCCGCGCCGCCGCGCGGCGAGCCCGGCCAGTATCTCAATATGGCGGCCCCCGGCCTGCAGGCGGCCTTCGGGCGCCCCGCCTTTGTGCGCAAGGACGGCACCACCGAAATGTGGCGCTATGACGGGGCGGCCTGCCGCGCCTTCTTTTTCCTTTACGGTTCGCCACCCGCGGTGCGCCATGTCGAGACCTTGCCGCACGGCGAGGGCAGCGCCGCCGATATGGCCTGCCTCACCGCCTTGAAGCTTTCGCCGGCAAAGACATCCTAGGCTTCACTCCCGGCAATTCTTTCGTCTTGTCCTTGAAGCGGCAGAGATCGCGCACCACACAGGTGGGACAAAGCGGCTTGCGCGCGATACAGGTATAGCGGCCGTGCAGGATCAGCCAGTGATGGGCGTGAAGCTTGTACGCTTCCGGCACGATCCGTTCCAATTTCTCTTCCACCTCCACCACATCCTTGCCGGGCGCCAGATTGGTGCGGTTGGAGACGCGGAAGATGTGGGTGTCCACCGCAATGGTCGGCTCGCCGAAGGCGACATTCAAAACCACATTGGCGGTCTTGCGCCCCACCCCGGGCAAGGCCTGCAGTGCCTCGCGATCCGCAGGGACTTTGCCGCCATGCTGTTCGATCAGGATCTTGGACAGGGCAATGACATTCTTGGCCTTGCCGCGATAAAGCCCGATGGTCTTGATCGCATCCGCCAGCTTCTCTTCGCCCAGCGCCACCATTTGCTCCGGCGTTTTCACCGTCTTGAACAAGGGCGCGGTGGCCTTGTTGACGCCTTTGTCGGTGGCCTGGGCCGACATCACCACCGCCACCAGCAAGGTGTAGGGATTGACGTATTGCAGTTCGGTCTTGGGCTGGGGATCGAGCTTCTTCAGCCGCGCGAAAAATTCTTCCGCTTCCGCGCGACTGAAAGGCTTAGGCATCAAAGACCAAGAACGTCGGTCATCGAATAGAGTCCAGGCTTCTTGCCGTGACCCCATTTGGCCGCGGTCAGCGCGCCATGGGCGAAAATGGAACGGTCTTCGGCGGAATGGGAGAGCGTGATGCGCTCGCCGGTCCCGGCCAGGATCACCGAATGCTCGCCCACCACACTGCCGCCGCGCAAGGTCGCAAAGCCGATGCTGCCTTCGGCACGCGGCCCCAGATTGTGACCGTCGCGCGACTTGACCCAGTGTTTGTCCAACGGCACGTCCCGGCCCTTGGCGGCAGCCTTGCCCAGCAGAAGAGCCGTGCCGGACGGTGCGTCCACCTTGTTGCGGTGATGCATTTCCAGCACCTCGACGTCGTAATCGGGCAGGGACTTGGCGGCGCGCTCGACCAGGGCGGCGAGCAAATTGACGCCCATGCTCATATTGCCCGACTTCACGATCACGGCATGACGGGCGGCGGCCAAAATCCGCGCCTCGCTCTTTTCGTCAAAGCCGGTGGTGCCGATGACATGGACGATGCGCGCCTGGGCCGCC
>CBHTTW010000344.1:0-3472 GCA_966096025.1 uncultured Alphaproteobacteria bacterium
AATGGCGTGACGGATTTCGATCCGTATCGCGTCGATCCAACCAAGGACCTGATGCCGGATTTTTTTGTGCCGGATGACATGCCGCCGCCGGGAGTTACCTTGCGCGCTATCCGCTGACACCGGCTTTCTTCCCCCGCGAGCGTAGCGACCAGCGGGGGAAGATGTCCGCTAGCGGGCTTGCCCGCGTGGCGGACAGATGGGGGCAAAAAAACCGGGGCCCTAGTTCGGCTTTGGGGTTTTGTCTTTGCTGTCCGCGGGCCCCGGCGGAGTCCAGGGCGCAACGGCAGGCGCAGCCACCGGCACCGGGGCGCTGATATCGGCGCCCTGCAAGGCCTCGCGCACATGTTTCTTGATGTCCGAGACGGTCGCCAGGAAGCCGCTATTTTGCACCCAGGCATGAACCGTAAGCGTGGTCGAAAGCGGCCCCAAGCTATCGACCTCGATGAAAGGCGCGGGCGCCTTCAAAACCTTCGGATCGCGGGCCAGGGCTTCCACAATGGTCTTCTGCACCGCATCGATGCTTTCGCCGCGATCGATCTCGACGGTGAAATTGGTCCGCCGCGTCGTCTCGCGCGAGGAGTTGACGATGGTGCCGGAAAACAAAGTGGCGTTGGGAATGGAGACGAAATTGCCGTCGTCGGTGACGATTTCGGTGCGGAACAGGCCGATCTCCCGCACCGTGCCGGCGACATCCGCCACCTTGATCCGCTCATAGACCCGGAACGGGCGCAGGATCAGCAGCATCACGCCGGACGCGACATTCGACAAGGTGCCCTGCAGCGCCAGGCCGATGGCCAAACCCGCCGCACCCAACAAGGCGATCAGGGAGGTGGTCTGGACCCCGAACTGGCTGAGGACCGCCACCACCGTAATCGTCAGGACGGCGTAAGCGGCGAAATTGGAGATCAGCGGCTTTAAGGTGTCGTCGATGTAATGGCTGCGGTCGATCAGGTCATGCACCCAGCGCCCGATCCAGCGCGCCGCCATCCAGCCCGCGATCAGGATCAGCACCGCGATTAACAGATTGATCGCGCCCTTGACCATCATGACGGTGAGGGCGGGACTGGCTTCCTTCACTTCGCCGGGCATGGCGGCGACAACGGGGAGGGCTTGGGGTAGCGCAATGGCCATGTTCATTGACTTTCACTCAGTTTCGAAACGCTTGACCGCGAGATTGGTTTTCGAACCTATGGCCGCATGCGGACAGCGCAGATTGCCTCCCGTCTGACCTATGCAGCGATTTTGGCGGCAATATGGTTTCCGCAGGACAGTTATGCGGCACAGGAAGAGCGTTTCATTCCCGACTGTGCGGGCCCCGTGCAAATCGCGCATGCACGCGTCGCGCGGGTGGAACAGGATGGTGCACTGTTTCTCGCCGGTGGGCGCAGTGTGCGCCTGGAAGGCATCCGTCTGGCATTGGAAGGAGATCTCGCGGGCCGCACGCACGCCGCGCTTTCGGCCCTGGCGCAGGCAGGCACAGTGAGTTTCACCGCGGCAGCGCCCCTGCGAGACCGCTATGGGCGGCTTCGGGTCCAGGGCTTCGGCGCACAATGGTTGCAAGCGGCGCTGCTGGAGCAGGGGCTGGCACGTGTCTGGATTGCTCCCGACCGCAGCGAATGCGCGCCGGACCTGTATGAGGCCGAAGCGCGTGGCCGCGCCAAACGGGCGGGGCTCTGGGCGCTTGCCGCGTTCCGGGTGCGCGCCCCCCAGGACATGAACGGCACCGCCGGCAGCTTCCATCTGGTGGAAGGCCGCGTCAGCCACATCAGCCAGTTCGATGGCCGCACCATCGTCAATTTCAGCCGGGACGGGGGCGGCTTCTCGGCCCTGATCGCGCCGGGCGACCGGCGTGCCTTCCGGGATTTCGATTTTGACACTTTGTCAGGCAGCCGCATCCGCATCCGTGGCATTGTCCAGGACACGCGCGGGCAGCCGGTCATTGCCCTGTCCAATCCCTTTCAGATCGAGCGACTTGATCCCTAATTCCGCTATACTCGGCGGGGGAATGGGGGAAGCGGATGCGTAGGCTGGCTGCTTTGGCATGTGTGATGGCATTGGCTTTTCCCTGCCGCGCTCAGGAGCCACCGGCATCAATCATACGCCAGTTCGATATTCCGACCCTCGAGAAACTGGGCCGGGACATGTACGAGCAGGATCAAGCCGCGTGGCACGCCACCGACGCCCTTGCCAAACTTCGTTCGCGTGACCAGCTGGCAAAAGAAGGCATACGTGGCTGGATCGTCGTGAACCGGCCGCAAGGTCCCTTGGTGAGATTCGTCCGCCTGGGCGACAGCGGGCCGGAAGCCGCTTACGACATTGGCGATCCGCTCGGCCGGCCGGTCGTAGTTGCGTCTTCCGATCCCCATCTGACCGATGAAGAAAAAGCGATGTTCGCGGTGCGCATGCATGCGATTGCCAGCATTCGGCGGAACTGCGCCGAAAGCTACAATACGGTCGTGCTCAAGGATCCCGAAGGCGATGGCTGGCTGGCCTGGGCGCTGGCTTCCACCACCAATCCCGATTTGGTGGTCATGCTGGGCCATCGGCGCCTGACCGTGTCGGCAGACGGCTCGAAGGTCCTCCGCTCCGATGCGCTGTCAAACACCTGCGGCGCCGAGAGCATAAAGGAAAAGGACGGATACCAAGTCAAAATGATCGTGATGACGCAATTGGTAGCGCGCCTTCCGGTTGAAACCTATGTTTTCTTGAGCTTGCAGCATCCCCTGCCATTTCTTGTGATGACGGCGAAAGATGAGATGTGGAGGGTGCAGAACGGCACGATCAGCAAATTCGATATGTCGTCCGGGTCGCAGAAGCCTTAAAAAGAAGAAGCCCGGTGTCGCCACCGGGCTTCTCCACCGATAGAGGATCGGTATTCGAGGTTACGCCGCCTTCTTGGTCAGCATGCCTTCGACGCGCTTGACCGCGGTCGGCTCGTCGGTCTTTTCGACGGCGGCGACTTCGCGGGCCATGCGGGCCAGGGCCTTTTCATAAAGCTGGCGCTCGGAATAGGACTGTTCCGGCTGGCCGCCGGCGCGGTGCAGGTCGCGCACCACTTCGGCGATCGAGACCAGGTCACCGGAGTCGATCTTGGCTTCGTATTCCTGGGCGCGGCGCGACCACATGGTGCGCTTGATGCGGGCGCGGCCCTTGAGGGTGTTGAGGGCGCCGGCCACGACTTCGGGGGACGACAGCTTGCGCATGCCGACCGTCTTGGCCTTCATGGTGGGGACGCGCAGGGTCATCTTGTCCTTCTCGAACTCGATGATGAAAAGCTCGAGCCTGACACCGGCAACTTCCTTCTCCTCGATGCCGGAGACCTTGCCCACGCCATGTGTCGGATAGACGACATGATCGTTGGTCTTGAACTCGTGCTTCTTGTTGGAGTTGGCGGGAACCTTCTTGACGGGCGCGGCAACAGGCTTGGGCGGGGTCTTAACAGCGGTCATCTTTTTTCCTGTGCGGACAAAAC
>CBHTTW010000345.1:0-3450 GCA_966096025.1 uncultured Alphaproteobacteria bacterium
TCCTGGTGAGGGTTCATGAGCGCGAACCACTCCCAGATCAAAACCCCGATAAAGGGAAAGCGCAGGGTAAAGCCCACGCTGACCGCGACGACGCCTACAAGAAACAGGTCCCGCATGACAAATCCCCTATGCCGCCAATTGCCGCTTGCGCAGCATCAACCAGCGCTCGGCCTGGCCAGGATCAAACTCTCCCCGATCATTGCAGACCCAATCCCCATCGACGGAAATCCGTCCGATTGTGTCATAGGGCAGCAAACCCCCAGGACAGGCATTGAGGACCGCATCGCTGGTGAATATGAGTTCGAAACCCAGCGCCCGCGTCGCCGCCAGCACCTTCGCATCATAGCGCCCGTGAGGGTATGACAGACTGGTGATCGCGTCCGGCCCGAGTTTGGAACCCAATAACTCCCGCGCTTGCAGAAGATCCTGCCCGGGATCATCCAGCATGGTAAGCGGCAAATGGCGGAAGCCATGCACGCCGATACTCACATTGCTGCTGAGCAAGCCACGCAGCCCGTCCCAACTGGCCATATCCGGGTGAGGCTTGCGTTCATTTATTCGCGCCAGCAAGCTGTCGCGGCGCGCCACATCCAACCCATCAAAAACGGTCAACAAGGCCAGCTCCGGACTCTCGCGCGACTCTCTCTCCGTTCCGGTTTGCCCAATCGCCATGCTCAATAACTCTCGATAGGACGCGCGCCCCGTGCGCAAAGCCTGCAACAGGGTTTCTTGCCACCACGGCGCGCCCGTGTTGACAGCGCCCGCGGCCGCAAACAAAGTCCATGGCACGTTCAAATCCGCCAGGACCGGCGCCGCATAGCGCACATTGTCGTCCCACCCATCGTCAAAAGTTATCAGCAGCGGATGCGGCGGAAGCGGCCGCGTCCCTCGCCGCGCCTCCAGCACCTCGGCCAGGCCGACGATCGTATAGTTGACCTTCAAGAACAAGACCAACTCTTTCAGCACTTCCGTCGAGGTCGAATAACCCGGATCGGCTTCGAGCTCCGCATACATCGCCTTGGGCAGAACCCGATGCAGCATGATCACCGTCAGCGCCTCGCGATCGCGCAGGTGATGATACAGTCTCACCCCGCCCGTGCGAGCGGCGACCGACTTCGCCATATCCCGCGCCCAGCGGTTCAGCGACGCAAGAGTGCTTGCTTCAGACATAATACGAGAGGGTTTGTGGTTGCGAGGAAGAGAATCCCTTCCCAGGGCTTGTGACCCAGGGAAATGGAACGCCAGATCAGGGCCCGTCCGGCCTTGGGCGCATTGCGGTGAAAGGCCAACTGGCCCAGGCGCAGAAGCCGCCGGCCGAGAATGCCGTTGATTTCCTGAGAGGAGAGCTGGGCCGAGAAGCGCGCAATATGGCCTTCGATCATCGGCAAGGTATAAGCCAGCTGGTCGCTGAACGATCCCGCTGACAGGCTGGTCCGGCGTTCGTGCACATGCACCAGACTTTCATTCACATAACCTAGTTCACCGCTCGCGGCCAACCGGATCCACATGTCCTGATCCTCCCCGATTTTCAGATTGGGGTTGAAGCAACCCGCTTTTTGCATCTGGGCGCGCCAGACCAGCACGGACGGGGTGGTGATATAATTGTCCGAAAGCAGAGCCTTCCATGCCAGACTTCCCGTGACCACGAGCTGACCACGATAGATGTCGCCGGTGTTGACGCCTTCGGGCGTGATCAGATCCGAGCCGCAGGACACGAAGGAGACCTTGTCATTCGCCGCAATGACCTGGGCCTGCTTTTCCAGCTTGGTCGGCAGCCATTCATCGTCCGCGTCCAGAAAAGCGACAAGCTCGGTACTGGCCGCCATGACGCCGCGATTACGCGCGGCGGCGGCCCCGACATTCCTGTCCATCCGCACGACTTCGACGTTCAGACCTTGGTAACTTTTGGCGACTTCGGCGGTGGAATCGGTGCTGGCATCGTCGACCACGACCAGCTGGGAAACCGGCATGGTTTGCGCGCGCACGGACTCGAGGGCCCGCCCGAGGGTTGCCTGAGAATTGTGGGCCGGAATGACTGCGCAAATCCTCGGAAACGCCATCGTTCTTACGTCAAAATATCCGGTTAGCAGGACGGAATGGACACCACGTCCCGGTACCTGATCGCATGGTCCGAATACGTGGCGTTAACTTTAGATAGTAGAGTATAAAGGCTTAATTGTCGAAAACTCGTTAAAAGCCGGCGACAGTGTTTGGGCCGGCCGAATTGAAAATGACCAATTTGGAATTCACCACCAGCCGGACTTTGGCAACCAATGGGGCCGCTTCCCGCGGCGCCGGGCCGTTTGGCGCCATGTTGCCCGAAAATCGGCAGGATGTCGTTTACCTGCCGAGTTCCGCTCCAATGCTGATCTGCATCATCGATGCGGAAGAGGAATTCGATTGGAGCAAGCCTTTCGCCACCGCCAACAACGCCGTCACGAATATGCAGGCACAGGCCAGGGCCCAGGCGATTTTCAAGCGTTATGGCCTGGTGCCGACCTATGCCGTGGATTATCCGGTCGCCGCGCAGGAACAGGGCTATGGTTCCTTGCGCGAGTTCGCACAATCGGGCCAATGCGAAATCGGCGCCCAGCTTCATCCCTGGGTGACACCGCCCTTCGAAGAGTCCGTCGGCGAAACCAATTCCTTTGCCTGCAACCTGCCCTACGATCTGCAAGCGCGGAAAATGGAAAGCCTGACGGCCGTGATCGAGAAGAATTTCGGCGTGCGGCCCAGACTGTTCCGCACCGGCCGCTATGGCGCGGGTCCCGATACCATTCGCCTGCTGCAACAGTTCGGTTATGACATCGACTGCAGCGTGTTGCCGGGTCCGGCGATCACGCCTTCCAGCCCCGACTATTCCGACGCGCCGTCCCAGCCTTATTGGTTGGGTTCCGGCAAGCGGATCCTGGAAATTCCGGTCACCGCCAGCATGGTCGGTCCGCTGCGCGTTTTCCGCGACGCTTCCAATCGCATTTTCACCTCACCGGTAAGCCGGTTCGCCAAACTGCCGGCCATCCTGGCACGAACCCGTCTTCTCTATCGCGCCCGCATCTCGCCCGAAGGCCACAGCCTGGATGAAGCGCAGCAGCTGACCAGGACACTCTATTGGGCCGGCCAGCGTGTTTTCGCGCTCAGCTATCACAGCCCGTCCTTGTCGCCCGGCCGCACGCCCTACACCCGCAATCAGTCCGATGTGGACCGGTTCTTGGCCTGGATCGATGCCTACCTGGCTTTCTTCACCACCGAATTGGGAGGCGTTCCCTTGTCGGCGTCGCAGGTCCGCGATTGGGCCAATCAGGAGCTTTCGGTATGAGTGGAGCATGGTATGCGCTGGCGACCGTCACCATCGCCCTGGTGTGCTGGTGGGTGCTGAGAAACGATACCGGCCCGTCTTCGCCAAAGGCCAGGGCGGAAGAAGCCCTGAAAAAAAGAAAGCTGCGGGAAGGC
>CBHTTW010000346.1:0-3445 GCA_966096025.1 uncultured Alphaproteobacteria bacterium
AGCGCGGCGCCTGGTTCGTATCGTCCGAGCATAATGACGCGGTGGTGGATGCCACGCTCGAAGCGGTGCGCGGAGCCGCGAAAGAGATCAGCTGACCTTTTCCGACTTGTGCTTGAACCAAAGCCAGGTCAGCGCATGGGTGCTGGTGGAGATGAACAGGGCCCAGCCGAAGGCCGGCCAGATCCCCGTCGTCTGCAAGAGCAGATAGACCGCAAAACAGAAGGCGGCCACCGACGCCAGGCCGATGGACATGCCCGCGACCACTTCTTGCACGGCATGGCGTCCATACTGGACGTGGCTGGAAATGGCGATGATCGATCCCATGATGGGAAAGGTGGTGAAGATGCCGGACCATCTTGTTCCCAGCATGCCGGCGAACTGGGTGATGGCCACCGTCAAACCCGCGCCGGCCAGGGCGCGCGCCGGCAGGCCCCACCAGACATGCTCACGCTCTTCGTCGGAAGGCTCGCCCCGCGGATAAAAACAGACGGCGGCGATCAGGATGGCGAAGGGCAGAATTTCCAGCCAGCGCGGTCCGTCCTGCATGGTTACCGCTGCAAACGCCACGGCCGTCCAGACGGCATAGCCGGCCAGCGCGCAGCGCCACCAGCTCCAAAAGCGGCTGCACCAGGCATAAGTGGCGGTGAAGGCCAGCCAGGGAACCAGGCCGAAATAGGCGCCCAAAGCAGCCCGGCTGCCGAAATCATTGCCCTGTTCCAGCGTGACGAAAACCAGCAGCGGCCCGCCGACAATGGGAAAGCCCGCCAGCCATCCGGCAATCCTGGGACCATGAAGCCGCTCGGCAATGCCGAAAAGCAGCAAGGCCAGCGGCACAATGGTCAGTTTCAAGATCAGCAAATCAGCCCCCGCTTTGGGCATGGTGACGAAAAAACATCATTACGCCAATGGTGCAACGCGGCAGCGCTTGCGGGGAGCGGAAAAACCGCCGAAAGTTTGCATTCGGGGGAGTTGCGGTCATGACCAGGGTTTTCATTGCGGGTATTTTTCACGAAACCCATTCCTTTTCCGGCGATACGACCGGATTGGAAGGGTTTGTCATTCATCGCGGCGCGGAGATCACCGCGCGGCGGGGCGATGCCTCACAGGTGGACGGTTTTCTTTCGGTGGCCGAGCGCGAAGGCTGGGAGGTGGTGCCCAGTACGGTCTATACCGGCGGTGCCTCCGGCACCGTCGATCATGCGGTGTTCGAGGCCTTTTGGAGTGAAGTGAAACCGGTGCTGGAAAAGGCGCTGGCGGAGGGCTTGGACGCCATCCATTTGTCGCTGCATGGCGCCATGGTCACCAGTGAATGCGATGATCCCGAAGGTGAATTGATGGCGCGCATTCGCGCCACGCCGGGGGCGGAAAAGCTGCCCATGTACTGCGTGGGCGATCTGCACGGCACCATGACCCCCAAAATGGGCGATCTCAGCGATTGCATGATCTATTATCGCGAGTGTCCCCATACCGATGCTTTCGACAGCGCGGTTCTGTCCACCGAGCTTTTGGCGCGCTGCCTGAAAACCGGCGTCAGGCCCAAGCATTTCGTGCTGGTGACGCCTATTGTGTGGCCGCCCACCGGTACCGGCACGCGCGACGGACCGATGCGGGCGCTGGAAGATGCCGCCCGGCGGCTGGAAAAAACCATTCCCGGCGTGCTGGCGGTGAATGTGGTCGGGGGTTATGCCTTTTCCAATGTGCCGTATGCCGGTGTCGCCTTCAGCATCATCAGCGAGGGCGATGTGGAGGCGGCGCAGTCGGGCCTGCGCGAACTTGCCCAGATTGCCTGGGATATGCGCGAAGGCGGTATTCCCAAGCAGCATGACCTGGATCAGGTGGTGCGCGAATTCGCCGGCAGCAACTACAAGTTCGGCGGCAAGGGACCGGTTCTGCTGGTGGAGCCGTCCGACAATATCGGCGGCGGCGCCCCGGGCGATGGTACCGATGTGATGCGGGCTTTGCTGAAGTACGACATTCAGGGCGCCGGTGTCGCCCTGGCCGATGCCGAAAGCGTCGCGGCGCTGGCTGCTGTGCCGATCGGGGGCAAGATCACATTGCCGATCGGCGGCAAGGGCAGTCCGCTGGATCCAGGTCCCGTGAACCTGGAGGTGGAGCTTGTGTCGCGCAGCAATGGCGTGTTCGAGCTGGAAGACAAGAACTCCCATCTCGTCGGCTCGCTGGGCAAGATCATCGATATGGGTCCGTCGGCGGTGGTGAAACATCGTGGCCTCACGATTCTGCTCAACAGCAAGAAACTGCCGCCCTTCGATTTGGGGCAATGGCGCAGCCAGGGCATCAATCCCGAAGAACTCAGCATGGTGGGGATCAAGGCCGCGGTCGGCCATCGTGTCGCCTGGGGCAAGATCGCGGCCGCCGAATTCACGGTGAACACGTCGGGGCCCTGCACCTCGGACATTACCCGGCTGCCCTATACCAAGCTGCGCCGTCCGGTGTTTCCGCTCGATCCGCTGGAGCTTTGACATGCTGAATCGCCGGGCCACGTTGGGGGCGGCGGGCCTGCTTGCCTATCCGGCGCAAGCCTGGGCGGCGTCCGGCAAGAGCCGCGTCATCAATGCCATGATGACGGATGATCCGGCGCATCTGAACCTTCCCCTGTTCAACACCCGCATCCTGCAGGAGATTTGCGGCAACATTAATGAATCGCTGCTGTTGTTCGACTGGCAGTTCAAGCCGCATCCCCATCTCGCCCGTGCCTTTGAAGTGTCGCCGGATGGGTTGGTCTATACCTTTCATCTGCGCACCGACGTGCAGTGGCACGACGGGGTCAAATTCACCGCCCGCGACGTGGCATTCAGCTGCGGCGTGATGCTGCCCCAGCTCAATCCCCGCAGCCGCAATACTTTCAGCCATATCGACAGCATCAAGACGCCGGATGCCTATACGGTGGTGTTCACCCTCAAGCAGCCTTTCAACGCCTTTCTGCTGGCCTTCATGGCCTCCAATGCGCCCATGATGCCGGCGCATATCTATGAAGGCACCGATTTCCGCACCAACCCTTACAACTTCAAGCCGGTCGGAACCGGGCCGTTCCAGTTCGCGGAGTGGCGGCGCGGCCAATATATTCAACTGACCCGCAATCCCCGTTATTGGCGGCCTGGCCAGCCCGGGATGGATTCACTGTATTTCCGGGTTTGCGCCACGCCCGAACAACGCATGGTGGCGCTGGAAACCGGCGCGGTCGATATCGCCATGGCGGATGATATCGACACGGTGGTGACCTCGCGCATGATGGCCAATCCCAACATCGTGGCGCGCGACGATGCCTATAACGGCACCGGCGAGATCGCGGTGCTGGAGCTGAACATGCGGCGCTGGCCGTTCAGTGACCGCCGTTTTCGCGCCGCCTTCCTGCATGCGGTGGACCGCGAGTTCCTGGTCAAGGCGATCAATTTCGGCCAGGGCAAGGTGGCGCATGGCCCCATTC
>CBHTTW010000347.1:0-3445 GCA_966096025.1 uncultured Alphaproteobacteria bacterium
CAGGCCATCGGCCAGGTCTATGGCGGCAAGGTCGTGCGCGCGCCCCAGCCGATGCATGGCAAGCTGTCCCGCGTCCATCACACCGGCAAAAGCGTGTTCCGCGGCCTCAACAATGATTTCCTCGCCACCCGCTATCACTCCCTCACCATCGATCCGCCCTCGATGCCCGCCGTGCTGGAAGTCACCGCCACCAGCGATGACGGCGTGATCCAGGGCGTGATGCACAAATCCCATCCTGTCCATGGCGTGCAGTTCCATCCCGAAAGCATCGCGTCGGAAAACGGCCATGCCCTGCTGGGCAATTTTCTGACCATCGCCCGCGACTTCGCAAAAACCCGCGCATGAAAGTGACCAGTGCCTCGGTGGATTTTCCCGCCGCGCTCGCCATCGTGCGCGAGGGCGGCAGCCTGGATGCCGAGGCGTCGGCGCGGGTGTTTGAAACCATCATGACGGGCACGGTGCCCGAAGCCGATCTCACCGCCTTTCTCACCGCCCAGGCGCAGCGCGGACCCACCGTGCCGGAAATCGTCGGCGCGGTGCGGGCGATGCGCGCCGGGATGCGCCCGGTCGCCGCGCCCGAGGGCGCCATCGATCTTTGCGGTACCGGCGGCGACGGCCACGGCACCTTGAACATCTCCACCGCCGTTTCCTTTGTGGTGGCGGGCGCACGCGTGCCGGTGGCCAAGCATGGCAACCGCTCGGCCACTTCCAAGAGCGGCGCCGCCGATATTCTGGAAGCCCTGGGGGTGAAGATCGACCTGGAGCCGGCGCGCGCCGGCGCCGTCCTGGCCGAGACCGGAATCGTTTTTCTCTTCGCCCAGGTCCACCATCCCGCCATGCGCCATGTCGGAAAAGTGCGCAGCCAGATCAAGATGCGCACCATTTTCAATCTGTTGGGGCCCCTGGCCTCCCCGGCCCGGGTGAAGCGCCAGCTGGTGGGGATTTATGACAAAAAATGGCTGCGGCCCTATGCCGAGGCGCTCAAGGCGCTGGGCTCGGTCCGCGCCCTGGTGGTGCATGGCGCCGACGGGCTGGACGAAGTGACCATCACCGATGTGACGCATTATGCCAGCCTGGAAAATGGGCAGATCAACGAAGGCGTGCTTGCGCCGGAAGATGGCGGTGTCAGCCGTGCACGGCTTGCCGACATCAAGGGCGGCACGGCGCAAGAAAATGCGCAGGCGCTTAAGCGCTTGTTCGGCGGGGAAAAAGGCCCTTACCGCGACATCGTGCTGCTGAATGCGGGCTCAGCCCTTATGGTCTCAGGCCGGGCAAAGGATGTAAAAGAGGGTGTGAATTTGGCGGCGCAGGCGCTGGACAGCGGCGCGGCCGGGCAAAAACTGGATCAATTGATCACTGCATCCCATCGATGAGCATCCTCGACAAAATTCTTGGTTATAAGAAAGAAGAAGTGGCGGCGGCCAAGGCCAAGGCCGACCGCGCCGAATTGGAAGCGCGCGCCCGCGATGTTGAACCGCCCCGCGGATTTGTGGACGCGCTTCAGAACAAGAAAGAAGGCGGCGAATTCGGCCTGATCGCCGAGATCAAGAAGGCCAGTCCCTCCAAGGGGCTGATCCGCGCCGATTTCGATCCGCCCGCCCTGGCCATGGCGTATGAAGAAGGCGGCGCCGCCTGTCTGTCGGTCCTCACGGATGAACCTTCGTTCCAGGGCAAGCCGGAATATCTCGCCCAGGCGCGCGAGGTCACCCGTCTGCCCGTGCTGCGCAAGGATTTCATGATCGAACCCTATCAGGTGATCGAGGCGCGCAGCTGGGGCGCCGACTGCATCCTGATCATCATGGCCATGCTGGACGATGACCATGCCCGCGCCCTGCTCGACGAAGCGGCGCGCTGGGAGATGGACGCGCTGGTGGAAGTGCATGACGAAGCCGAACTGGAACGCGCCTTGGACCTGGACGCCAGCCTGATCGGCATCAACAACCGCAATCTCAAGACCTTTGTCACCGACATGGGCGTGACCTTGAAGCTGGCGCCCAAGGTGCCGCGCGGCGTGCATGTGGTGGCGGAAAGCGGCATCTCCGCTCCCGCAGACTTGAAGCGGCTGGCGGGCGCCAAGGTCACCAGCGTGCTGGTGGGCGAAAGCCTGATGCGGCAAAAGGATGTGCGCGCCGCCACGGCGCTGCTGCTGGGCAACGGCTTCCGGTGACGGATAAGCCAAGGCGTTCGGCGGGGATGCGGGGAACACCCCGCAACGATGCCCTGGAACATCGGCCCATCTCGACCGCACCACCCAAACCGCGCGCCGAGGTCAAACAGCCCGAACGGGTTTCGAGAGCTCCCAAACCAAAAGTTCTGATGGGCGAAGTGGCCGTGCCGCGTGGCCTGGAGATCGGCCGCCAGCGCGAGGCCTTTCGCGCCTTCATGATCGCCCGGCATTTGCGGCCCAGCGAATGGGCCAGCGCCGCCGGGGTCCCGGCGGGCGAGATATTGGGCTTTCTCACCGGCAAGATCCGCGGCATCGCGCCCGCCACGCTCCAGAAATTGGCGCAGGCGGCAAACTGCGCGCCGGAGGATTTCTTTCGCTGAGACTGGACGTTTACCCAAGTACAACTTGTCATGGCCCACCGGAGTGTGGGCCATCCAGTTGGGTTGGCGATTGTCTGGAAAAATTGGGCGCCGGTGTCATCTGGATGGCCCGCAGTCGCGGGCCATGACAGCATGGCGTGAAATACTCCTCGCCCAAAAGAAAAAGCGGCCCCAAGGGAGCCGCTTTTCCTTGCACGGCCGGTGCGTCTTAAAAGGTAATCCAGACGCCGCCCTTGCCGTAATAGCCGCGATTGTAATCGCGCCAGCGATAACGGGCGCGGTCGCGCTCATGCCAGCGCCAATTGTCGTCATAGACTTTCAGACCCCAGGAGGGCTGATAGTCGTAGCGCTCCTTGGTGCGCCAGCAATCGCCATAGCTGTTGCAGACGACCCGGGCGGACGCCACGTCCACCGTGGCGGCCACCGCCGCGACGCTGACAAGGGCGCCTAGTACAAGTGTTCTGATCTTCATCGGATACTCCATCATTGTAAGGAACACCGCCTTCCCGTTGTAAAACGAGTGAGCCGGAAACGCGGTTCCGCAAAGCGTTAAAAATCGCGAAGAAGATTTGCGAAGGTTGCGCCGCCAGAATTGCGCCGCCAGCATCACGCGCAATGGCCCATGCGTCGCGCGCGCCGTGCAATGCGCCCGCGGCCAATGCAAAACGCCGTCGCGTCGGGACAACGAAAGGCCGCAAGCCTTGGTTCCAGAAGGGTCGAAAGGACGCCAAACGCGTTGACGGGGCCTTGGAACTAAAGTAGAACGATTCGCCGTGTACCGGCTTTGTTCGCTGGCGGGTTTGAGCCGCATACGGACGAACCGGGGGGAGAAAATAAGCATGCTGACCCGCAAGCAGTACGAGCTCTTGATGTTCATCCATGAACGGGTGCGCGAGAG
>CBHTTW010000348.1:0-3438 GCA_966096025.1 uncultured Alphaproteobacteria bacterium
TGGCGATGGGCGCGGTGGTGCAGATGACGCGCGAGCTTTCCACCGAATGGTCGGGCAGGGGCGTGCGGGTGAACGCCATTCTTCCCGCCCAAGTGATCAATGAGAGTATTTCAAAGCGCATCGCGGACGATCCCAAGCTGGGGGAACGCTTCCTCAGCGGTATTCCGCGCGGGCGGCTGGGCCAGCCCGACGATATCAAGGGGCTGGCGGTGCTTCTGGCGTCCGATGCCTCAAGCTGGATCACCGGCGCGCTGATCCCCATGGATGGCGGCAATCTGGCGATGAATCCGGGCGCTTCCGTGCCCCAATTGTGAAGCGGACGGGGATGTGGTCAAAATCCCATAACAGGCGCCAAGCCTGATTGTCCCGGGGGATGGTTTTGACGACATACACAGCGGCGGGCCGGCTCAAGGCCATTACGGCGGGCTCGATCGGCAATCTGGTCGAATGGTACGACTGGTATGCCTATGCCGCCACGGCGCTTTATTTCGC
This sequence comes from uncultured Alphaproteobacteria bacterium, assembly GCA_966096025.1. Lineage (GTDB taxonomy): Bacteria > Pseudomonadota > Alphaproteobacteria > Micropepsales > Micropepsaceae > Rhizomicrobium. The sequence goes on from CBHTTW010000348.1 coordinate 493, forward strand.
GCCGATCTTCTTCCCCGCCGGCGACCAGACCGCGCAATTGCTGCAAACCGCCGCCGTCTTCGCGGCGGGCTTTTTCGCGCGGCCCGTCGGCGCCTGGGCGATGGGCCGTTATTCCGACCAGTTCGGCCGCAAGGGAGCGCTGAAAGCCTCGGTGGTGCTGATGTGTTTCGGCTCGCTGGTGATCGCCTTCTGTCCCGGCGCCGCCTCCATCGGTGTCGCCGCGCCCGCCATTCTCCTGATCGCGCGTGTCATCCAGGGACTGGCGCTGGGCGGCGAATATGGCGCCAGCGCCACTTATATGAGCGAGGTGGCGGGCAAGTCGCACCGCGGCTTCTGGTCCAGCTTCAATTACGTCACCCTGATCGGCGGGCAATTGCTCTCCCTGGTGATACTGATCGCGCTGCGCTACACCATCGGCGCCGAAGCCATGGCGGAATGGGGCTGGCGCGTGCTGTTCGTGGTCGGCGCGATCCTGGCGGTGCTGGCTTTTTACCTGCGCAGCCGGATGCAGGAATCCCAATCCTTCGTCCAGGCCAAGAAGTCGGGCGAGGAATTGGGCAGCACCAGGATGCTGTTCCGCAACTATCCGCGCGAGACCTTGACCGTGCTGGGCCTGACGGCGGGCGGCTCGCTGACCTTTTACATTTACACCACCTATATGCAGAAGTTCCTCACCAACACCGGCACCTTCACCCGCGACCAGGCGAACGAACTTTCCGCCGCGACCCTGTTCTGTTTCATGCTGGCCCAGCCCCTGATCGGCTTTATCTCGGACAAGATCGGGCGCAAGCCGCTGCTGCTGATGGCGTTCGGCGGCGGGGCGCTGCTGATCTGGCCGGTGATGACCACGGTGGCCGGCGCCACCTCCATGCTGGCGGTGTTCTTCATCCTGATGGGCGCGATGCTGGTGCAAGCGGGCTATACCGCGATCAATGCGGTGGTGAAGGCGGAATTGTATCCCTCGCATGTGCGGACTTTGGGCGTGGCGCTGCCTTATGCCCTGGCCAATGCCACCTTCGGCGGCACGGCGGAATATGTCGCGCTATGGTTCAAATCGGCGGGGATCGAGAGCGGCTTTTACATCTATGCCTCGATCATCATGGCGCTGGGCTTTCTGGTGGTGCTGTTCATGCCCGACACCAGGCGGCATAGCCGGATTCTGGAAGACTAGCTCGCGGCCGGCAGCCGTATCGTGAACACCGCACCCGGATCGGCATTGGCGGCCTCGATGGTGCCGCCATGCGCTTCGATGATGGATTGGCAGACCCGAAGCCCGATCCCCATGCCGTTGTCCTTGGTGGTGACAAAGGGTTGGAACAGCTGGCCGGCGATTTCTGGGGAAAATCCCGGGCCATTGTCGCGCACCGTGATGACGGCGCCCGCCCTATCCGGTGCGGAGGTGATGGTGAGTTCCGGCTTTTCGCTCTCCGCCATGGCTTCCAGCGCGTTGCGCACCAGATTCACCATTACCTGCTGAATCTGCACCTTGTTGAGCGGCAGGGACGGCGTGGCGGGGTCCAGCGCCATCAGCAGCCGGATGTCGGGATGTTTCTTGCCCAACATGGCCAGCGTCGCCGCCTCGCGGATCAGATCGGGCAGATGCTGGGGACTGCGGATGTTTTCGCGCTTCTCCACAAATCCGCGCAGGCCGGAAATGATCGAGCCGGCGCGCAAGGCCTGGGCGCCGGCTTTCTCCATGGCCTCGGCCGCCTTTTGCAGCCGGGGAGAGGGGGTGGCTTCGCCCTTGATCAATTGTTGGGCGGCGCCGAGATAATTGTTGATGGCGCTGAGCGGCTGGTTCACTTCATGCGCGATCGCCGCGCTGACCTGGCCCATGGCGCTGAGGCGGCTGACATGGGCCAGCTCATTCTGCAGCGCGATGCGGCCCGCTTCGGCCAGTTTCTTTTCCGTGATGTCGCGCAGGATTCCCGACGTGCCGATCACGTCACCCTTGGCGTTGCGGACCAGCGAAGCGGTGAAAGAGACCTGAATTTCGCGGCCGTCCTTGTGAAGCCGCCTTGTCTCAAACTGAATCACCGGCTCGCCGCGATGCAGGCGTTCGATCACCGCGGCAGTCTCGGCCCGCAGGTCCGGCGCCAGCATGCCGGGCTGGCCGAGCATTTCCGCCGCGCTGAAGCCGAACATCAGTTCGGCGGCGCGGTTCCAGCTCTTGATCCTGCCGGAGACATCGCGGGACACAATCGCGTCGTTGGACGATTCCACCAGGTCCGCCAGGAATGACCGTTCGTCCTGGAGCTGGGCCTTGTCGAACATGGTTTGCGCCAGTTGCAGGTTGGCGGCGCGAAGTTCCTCGATGGCGCGTTGCTGGTCGCGCCTTATCTGGTCCTGGGCGGCACTCTTGGATTGCAGGCGCACCAATTCCGTCACGTCTTCGGCGCGATGGATGATCAGCGCCACCTTCCCGTCATCGCCAAGCAGCGGGCAGTTGATCGGGGTCCAGTATTTTTCCTCGAAGGCGCCGCCGGGCCCGCGAATGTCGTATCTTTGGATCGGCATGGTGTCGGCCAGTCCGGTTTCCAGCACCCGCATCAAGGAGGCGCGCAGGTTGCGTACCCCGTCGGCGGTGGGATCGTCGGGATTGTCGGGAAACACCTCGAACAGCGGCCGGCCGGCCACGCCGGCCTGATCGATCATGGTGGCGCGGGCGTAAGCCTTGTTGACGGTGCGGATCGTCAAGTCGGTGTTGAGGATCATGTAAAGGCCAGGCAGCTCGTCGAACAACCTGTGATAATCGGTCGGCGTCATTGCTGTGCTGTCCAGGTTGAGCCCAATGCCGTCTTACGATCCAGGGCTGCATGCTAAAGCAGTTTTTTTGACCTTGCCAAGCCTTAACCCTGACACGCAATCATTCTGTGGAAAGTAACGTCTTAACGCTGGAACCGTGGGCTGCGTCAGGCATTGTGCCGGTATGCTCCCAGAAGATCC
>CBHTTW010000349.1:0-3416 GCA_966096025.1 uncultured Alphaproteobacteria bacterium
TGCCCGCCGCCGCACCGATATTGTAGCTCATGGCGTCGCCATAGGTGGAAAGACCCACATTGAGGTCGGCCTTCACGCCATTGAACTTCTTGTCGAGCACGAAATTGACCACGCCCGTCACCGCGTCGGAGCCATAGACGGCGGATGCACCGCCGGTAACGATGTCGATCCGCGACACCAGCATCTGCGGCAGGGTGTCGATATCCACCGTGCCGTCGGCGTTGGAGGGCGTGGCGCGGTGGCCATCCAGCAGCACCAGCGTGCGCTGCACGCCGAAATTGCGCAGGTTCAGAACATTGCTGGAATAGTTGCCCTGTCCGTCGCCGGGCCGGCCGATGGTCTGCGATCCCTGGAAAATCGGCAGCTTGTTCAACCCGTCGGCAAGATTGGCGGGTGTGGTGTCATACAATTGCTTGGTGGAAATCACGGTTACGGGCGTGGGCGAATTGCCCGCATCCGCGATCAAGCGCGATCCGGTGACGATGATGGATTCCGACGGCGGCGGCCCCGCGTCGCTTGTGTCCGAGCCCTGGGTGGTCGAACCGGCCGGCAGCGCGTAACGCAGCACGATGGTGGCGCCGTCATTGCTGGCCACTTCCAGGCCGGTGCCGACCAGAAGCGCCGCCAGGGCCTGGTCCAAAGGCATGCTGCCCGACACCGCCGGCGTCTTGACGCCGCGAAGCTGGCTGACGGGAGCGATGATCTGGATATTTTCCTGGCGCGCGAATTCGGGGATGGATTTCGCCGCTTCCTGGGAAGGAATATCGATGCTGCGCGGCTGTGCGGCGGCGGGGACGGTGGAATGCACGGCAATCGCAACGCCAGTGGCAAGCCAGTACTTGCGCTTTGATGCCATAATCCCCCTGAGATATTGACTGGCCTTTCAAGGCTCTTTTGGTCTCGCGCCGGACATTGCGCCGCGAGACAAAATTTTGATGCTCCGAGCCCGGCTCTAGCGCGCCAGCCGTACCTCTCCTTCCCCGATCCTGGCATGGGCGTTCAAACTGATGGCGATGGTCTGGGCAAAACCGACCGGATCGGTGGCCTTGAACAGGCCCGCTATTTCCTCCTTGGCCAGCGCCGGATCCTCGATGATGATCTTGGTGTCGCTGTAACGGGCAAATTCCGCCGCCGCTTGCGCCAAACTCTCACCCTCGAAGGCTATTTGGCCTTTTTGCCAGGCCATCTGGCGCCGCATTTGCGCCACCGGCACCGGCATGGCGGCAATGGCGGCCGCACTGTCGGCCTGCGCCACCGCCATGGTGTTGGCGGTAATCCGGATGGGAGACGCGCTGTCGGGCTTGAACACGTCCACAATGCCCTCGCGCACCAGGACCTGGACGGGCGAGGCTGCCAGGCGGCGCACGCTGAAACTGGTGCCCACCACCCGCACATTGGTGTCGCCGGCGGCCACCGTGAAAGGCCGCGCCTTGTTCTTGGCCACGTCGAACAGCGCTTCGCCGCGGATCAGTTCGACCGAACGCATTTGTTCGCTGTAGCGGACCACCACCTCGGAATCGGTGTTGAGGGTGAGGACCGATCCGTCCTTGAGCGCCACAACCTTGGTTTCGCCTTTGCCGGTGGAAAAACGGCCGCGCAGGCGCAGGGCCTGCCAGGCGCCGCCGGCACTGATGACCGCACAGGCGGCGATCGCGCCGCCGATCTGCAGCATGCGGCGGCGCGGGATCGCGGGCTCCGGCTCGAAGGCGGCGGGATCGAAATCCGGACCCAAGGCGCGCGCCCTTTCGCTACCCAGCGCCAGCGCCCGGATGCGGCCGAAGGCGCCCATGCAACGCACATCATGGTCCAGCCAGCCCCGGAACTGGGCCTCCTGCTCGGCCGACATGAGGCCGCGATCCATCCGGGCGGCCCAATCGGCCGCTTCGGCGTCGATCTGATGTGCGGTCTTATTTGGCATCGGGCCTTGCATCGGTTCTGGCATCGGTTCTGGCATCGGTCCTGATATCGGGGTTTCTGGCGGTTGACAGGGGATTAGACGGATAAGCGGCCTGTTTTCCGCCATCACGGAATTGTTCCAGCAGCAGCAAAAAGCCCCGCGCCATGTGCTTTTCCACCGTGCTCTCGGCAATACCCATCTTTTCAGCGACTTCGCGCTGGGAAAGGCCATAGACCCGGCGCAAGGTAAACACTTCGCGCACCCGGCCCGGCAGCCGGGCGATGGTACCGGCCAACCGGTGCAATTCGTCGCGGTCTATCACCTGGCGCTCGGGCGAGGGTTCCTCGCTGACCACATCCAGAGTGTCCAGATCCGGCACCGAGGCGATGGAGACCACCTTCATCCGGCGCAGATGGTCGATCACCACCGATCCCGCCACCTGAAACGTGTAGCTTTTGGCGTCATGCACATGATGCACGCTTTCGGCGGTCATCAGGCGCGAATAGGTTTCCTGAATGATGTCGTCGACATCCAGCCCGCCCAAACGGCGGCGGCTGAGCCAAGCGCGCAGCATGGGCTCATGGGGCAGCACCTGCCGTCCCAGCCAAATCGCCCGTTCGTCCGGAAAGGACATTCAAAGCCCCACGCTATCTGGATCGCAACCTAGTGCGGGGGCGCAATTTTGTCGAGTTACACAGAGTTGCGCCGTAAATCGGCGCGCCTCTAGGTTAGCGCGATTGCCGGCTATTGCGCGGGTTCGGGGGCGCTGGCCGGTTCAGGCTCGACAGGCGCAATCTCGGGCTTGGCGGTCACACTCTTGTTCTCGGACTCCGCGACCGTGCTCGCATTCGCAGGCTTGTCGGCCGCATTCGCGCTTTCAGGCTTGAGCGTCGGACTGACAGGCTGGGCTTGCGGACCGACGGGCTTCACCGCCTCACTCGCCGCCTTGGGCGCGGCGGGGCTTTTCAGATAGGTGCTGAACACCCAACCCTGTTGCGGTTTGCCGGCGGCATCCTTGGCGGGGATTTCAACCTGCGTCCAGCTTCCCTCCACTTTCAGCACCACCACCATGGCATCGCGCGGCAAGGTCACCAGGATCGCGCCGCTGGTCGCGGGAGCACTGCGGATATTGGCGGAACGGGTCACGGTTGCGGTCGGACGCGGCGCGGCGGCGACCGGAGCGGAAGGACGCGGCGCGGCGGGCAAAGGTTCCACGCGCACGCTGAGAAGGCCGCCTGTCACGGTGGCGATGCCGGACCGCAAACCGTCCGGCAGATACACCGCGACATAAGGATAGGCGAGAATGACGGGCACCAGCACGGCCATCATGATGGCGAAATCGCGCACCAAAGACTGTTTGGCGCCGCGCGGCGCCTCGGCCGGTTCTTAGCGGGGCCCGGCAACGCGGCGATCAGCTATGTGTTCGATTCGGGCTTCGTACCTTACCTTTCGTACGCTGAATCCTTCCAGACCACCGCCGGCGCGGACGCCAGCGCCACGGGTTCGCTCAAACCGACCG
>CBHTTW010000350.1:0-3398 GCA_966096025.1 uncultured Alphaproteobacteria bacterium
TGGTCAAGCGCGTCAACAGCGTCAAGGTGGCGGTGGGCGGCAAGCCCACCATCTCCCTCGTGGGTCAGACCTTGGTGGTCAGCTTTGTGCCCGGCGATGGCCATGAAGGCCATGCTTCGTCGCTGGCGATCCAGCAGGAACTGGGCAAACTGTTCGCGAGCACGCCGCCAGAAATGGCTATAAAATAGCCCCCTCCGATCCGGCCTGCGCGCCTGACGGCGCTGGGCGTTCGTTTAACTTTGCCGTCAACCTCACCCTTCGCAGCTTTGCTTGGCGTTCGGTTGACAACCTCACGCGTGCGCGCTGCTTCGGCCACCTCCCCCAATGCAAGCGCGCTGACGCGCGCGCCGGCGGAGGTAGTTCGTGGCAGCTTCGTATTACTTCGACATCACCGTGACGCGGCCGACGCTGGTGTCTCCGGCAATGAGATTGTTCTTGGGATCGAACACCCAATAGCTGGCTTCGATGAACTGGCCGGTGCCGATGCCCATGCCGTTGCCTACCGCGCCCACCACCTTGCCTTCGCGGGTGAGCTTGAGGAACTGGCCGTCCTGGCCCGACGCCATCCAGGGATTGCCGCTTTTGTCGAAGTTGAGGGCGCAGACCAGGTTCTTGACCTGCAAGGTCTTCTTGAAGCGGCCGTCGCCGGTATAGACCACGATGCGATATTGTTCGCGGTCGCCGATCCAGACATCGCCATTGGTGGGATCCACCGCCAGGCCGTGAACGTCGTTGAACTTGCCCTGCCCCACTTCGTTGCCGAAGAACTGATGGACGAACTTGCCGTCCGGCGTCAGCTGCATCACGCGCGCCACGCCGAATTTGTTGTAAGCGTCGGGACTGTCGACATCGTTGGGGCTCTCATTGGCATGGCCCATGCCGATATAGACCTCGCCCTTGGGGCCGAACGCGATCATCACCGGCTGCCAGAGCAGGCGCTGACCCTTTTCCTCGATCCAGTCGCCGCGCTTGCCCCGCTCGCCGACGGTCAAGAGCAGCTTGCCGTCGGGCGACAGTTTCTTGACCGTGGCCTGTCCGGCATCGGCGATCCAGACATTGTCGTCACGGTCGACCGCCATGCCATGGGCTTTTTCCTGATAGCTGATGACGCTTTCCGGCACTTCCAGCACCAGCTTGCGGTTGGCATCGAACTTCATCAGCTGGGTGACGCCAACCGGCGAACGCTTGAAGACCCAGAGATTGCCTTTGGAATCCAGCGCCACCGACGGCACGCCGCCGATGCCCTTGGGCAAGAAGTAGGGATAAGAAAATTTATAGCCCAGAGTCTGGTCATATTTGACGCGCGCCAGCTGGTTGCGGGGATAGCCGCCCTCGCGGCCGCAGATCGGCGAGCCCTTGCAATTGGGCGTGGCGACATAGCCGTCGGGCAAACTGCGGCGCGGACCGCGCTGCTCGCGCGGGATCACATTCACGGTGCCGTCGGCTTCCACGATGGTGAAACCGGTGGAATCCGGGAAGGACGGCGCCAGGCTCCAGGCGGGAGTGCCGTCCTTGGCCGGCTCGCTTTGAATGGCCAGGCGGCTGGCCTGGCTGAAAGCGGCACTGGTCATCAAGCCAAGCGCAAGCGTAGTGAGCGCGAAATACTGTTTTTTCATGGAAGTTTCCTCGGGTCTTTGGAATGGACGATGCGCACTGCGGGCCTTGGCCGTCAACCGGCAATACGTCCCACTTTGTGAGTGTGCGCCGCAACTTATTTGATACCCCCATCTGTCGCAGCTCAGGTTTGCTCCGCAAACACTTCGCTGCGCCATCTTCCCCCTCAAGCGGCTTCGCCGCGAGGGGGAAGAAAGCCGGTGTTCATGGCTGAAACCCGTCCGGGGCCAATTCGAAATGAGAGAATTCAAAGCCAGGCGCCACCGTGCAGCCGACCAGGGTGTAATCGCCCATACTTTGCGCCGACTGCCATTCGTTCGGCGGCACCACGATTTGAGGCGCCTGGGCCTCGTCCACATTCGGGCCCAGCACATAGATCTGTTTGCCGATGCGAAGTTCCAGCGCCGCGCCGCGATAAAAATGCCAGACCTCGGCGGCATCCACCCGGTGCCAGCGCGACGCCTCGCCCGCCTTCAAAAGAAAATAGATCGCGGTGGAAGCACTGCGGCCCGCTGCCGCGCCGTCGCGGAAGGTTTCGCGAAAATGTCCGCCTTCGGGATGCGGCGAAAGATTCAACAGTCTGATCAGTCTGTCGGCTTCGGTCATGACATCACGCCGCCGGTCTCAGGCGCATGCCTCGCGACGCCAGGACGGCCATCACCGTGGCCAGGCTTCTGGCATCGTCCAGAGCATTGTGCGCCCGACCCTGAAACGGCATGCCGAGGGCGGGCGCCAGATCGCAGGAATGCATGCCGCGCGGATCCACGCCCAGGACCGCGAACCAGCCGCGCAGGTCATAAAAGACCGGCAAGGCGCGCGCCCCGGTCATCCCGTAAAGGCGCAGATTGTCCCGCAAGCTGTGGTCGTCGCGGCCAAAGGCGGCGATCGGCCCCTCACCGGCGAATTCCACGAACCGGGCATAGGCACCGGCGAAATCTTCGCCATCGCGCGCGACCTGGCGGCTGGTGATGCCGGTGAGCTTTTCGAAATAAGGCGACAGAAGCGGATTGATGCGGGGGCGCACCAGCGCGTTGAATTCGTCCAGCGGCGCGAAACTGTCGGCGTCCAGTTTCACCGCGCCGATCTGCACCACTTCGCGGAATTCCCCCGGCGTCAGCCAGTGGCGCGCCATCGAACATTCCCAGGCGGTATATTCCAGGTCGAAGATGGTGATCGTGGGCGACGCCAACCGCAAACCCCGACTGTCCGAGAGAGGACGAATCATCTACTGCTGCCATTAATACATTGTTATGTACGTGCCTCTAACGCCGATTTCGACAAAGGCGTGTCATGATCCTCCCAGATCCAGCCTTGCCGGCTCCGCAAACGGCGCGCCGGGAAAAAGCGCCGGACACCAGGCAAGCCGTGCCCCATGCCGCACTGGCCCGGCTGGCGCTGCTGCGCGATCAAGCCCGCCATGATCTCGACCTGCTGTGTTTCCTGGCGCGTGTGCCGCGGGCTTGTTTGGTCCTGCTGGCGGCGGGCGCGAGCGCATTGATTTGGGCGAAGGCGAGCAGCGGCCCGGCCGCGCTGGAACGCGAATTTCTCTGGGTGTTGTCGGTCCTGACCGGGATTGTCGCCATGACCGGCCTGCACGTTATGAGTTATGCGCGCGGGTCCGCTCCCATGCCGCCGCACCAAGCTGTCCTGGCGCTGCGCCGTATGCTTTTTTGTACCGGCGCCGCCTGGGGTGCAGGCGCCTGGCTGATAATGCCCATCCAGCCCTCACCGGTCCTGGCGGTAGGCTTCGCCACCCTCCCCTGTCTGGCCCTAGGTCTGATGCT
>CBHTTW010000351.1:0-3389 GCA_966096025.1 uncultured Alphaproteobacteria bacterium
AGCTTGCCGTGATCGATCAAGGCCTTGATCACCGCGCCATTGGCGTCGCCGTCCTTGCCTTCGGGGGTGAGGATGCGTTTGCCGGCAAAGGCGGGCACATGCGGCGCATAGGAGCCGTCGGGCTGCACCAGGCTGAAGGCGTCGGGATTCTTGGCCGGATAGTCTCGGTCCATGCCCAGCATCAGCTCAAAATCGTCTTCGCCATGGCCCGGCGCATTATGGACAAAGCCGGTGCCGGTATCGGCGGTGACAAAGGCGCCGGGCAGAACCGGCACCTCGAAATTGTAACCCAGGCTGCGCAAGGGATGCGCCGCCACCAGCGATTTGAGTTCATCCGCCGTCACGGTGCGAACCCGCGACAGCATCATCTTGGCATGCTTGGCCACTTGCTCGGCCAAGGTATCGGCCAGTAGCAACTGCTCGCTGGGCCGCGCCAGGCTGCCGTCGGTGGCATCGGCGATCTGATAGAGGCCGTAGGAAATATCCGGCGAGAAGGCGATGGCGCGGTTGCCCGGAATGGTCCAGGGCGTGGTGGTCCAGATCACGATGAAAGTGTGCGCCAGTTCGGGCGACGACTTCACCAGCGGAAATTTCACATAGATCGTCGGCGACTGCTTCTCGTGATACTCGACCTCGGCATCGGCCAGGGCGGTCTTTTCCACCGGCGACCACATCACCGGGCGGAAACCGCGATAGAGCAATCCGTTTTCCACGAACTTCATCGCCTCGCGGGCGATCACCGCCTCGGCCTTGAAGTTCATGGTGGTGTAGGGGCGCGAGAAATCGCCGATCTGGCCCAGGCGCTGGATCTGCTCGCGCTGCACATTCAGCCAATGGGCGGCGAACTTGCGGCATTCGCGCCGCAGCACATCCTTGGCGATATCGTCCTTGGTTTTGCCCTCGGCGCGGAATTTCTCTTCCACCTTCCATTCGATGGGAAGTCCGTGACAGTCCCAGCCGGGCACATAGGGCGCGTCCTTGCCCAGCATGCCCTGGGAGCGCACCACAAAGTCTTTCAGAATGTGGTTGAGGCCGGTGCCGGAATGGATGTCGCCATTGGCATAGATCGGGCCGTCATGAAGGATGAACAGCGGCCTCTTTTTGCCCGCTTCCTCTTGGGCTTTGGCCCGGGCGCGCAGCTTGCCGTACAAGTCCATCTCCGCCCAATGGGCCAGCCATTTGGGCTCGGCCTCGGGCAAGCCCGCCTTCATGGGAAAGTCGGTGGCCGGGAGGAACAGGGTCGCCCGGTAATCCGGGGAATCGGCGGGTTTTTCGGGCTTTTCGGACATGTTTGACCTGGGGATCGACGCTTCTAACAGGGGGTGTCGCACCCGTCCAGCTAAGGCGTTTTCCTGAGAATTTCCCGCGCCTTGGCGGCATCGGCGGCGATCTGGGCGATCAGGGCGTCCAGGCTGGGGAATTTGGCCTCGGGCCGGATATAGCGGATCAGCTCGACCGACAGGTATTTGCCGTACAGGTCGCCGTCGAAATCGAACAGATGGGTTTCCAACAGCGGCACCTGGACCTGGTACATCGGGCGGACGCCGAAATTGGCGACACCGTCATGGCGCGCCACCACATGATCGCCGTCCAAAATCGCCACCCGCACGGCATAGACGCCGAAGGCCGGCGCCAGACAGTGGCCCAGATGCATGTTGGCGGTGGGAAAGCCCATCTTGCGGCCGCGCGCATCGCCATGTTCGACCCGCGCTTCCACCGCCCAGGCATGGCCGAGCAGCCGCGCCGCTTCCTCGGGCTTGGCTTGCTTGAGCAGCTGCCGGATCAGGGTGGAGGAAATCTTTTCATCACCGGAGGCGGTGACGGTGTCGAAGGCGGTGACGGTAAAGCCGTGCTTTTCACCCGATAGCGACAAGGTCTTCAGATTGCCGGCGCGCTTCTGGCCGAATTCGAAATCATGGCCCACCACCACGCCGCTGATGCCAAGGCCGCCCACCAGCACAGTCTGGACAAAATCGTCCGGCGAACGGCGCGCCATCTCGCCATCGAAGGTCAGCGCGAACAGCGCATCGACACCAATATCCGCCAAGAGCCGCGCCTTGGTGCGCAAGGGCGTGAGGCGAAAGGATTCCGGTGACGGTTTGAAATATTCCTGCGGATGCGGCTCGAAACTCAGCACCGCCAGCGGCACGCCGCGCGCATCGGCCTGTTTTTTGGCTTCCGCGATCAAGGCGCGATGGCCGCGATGCACGCCGTCGAAATTGCCGATGGCCACGACCGCGCCGCGGCAGGCGGCAGGCACATCGTCAAAATGCCGAAAGATTTTCACTATTCTTTGCCGACCGGGCGGCGCGGCGCCAGCACATGCGCTTCCGATGCCAGCACCTGCTTGCCGTCCACGGTGCAGACGCAATCCATCACCACGGCGCGGCCATTGACTTCGCGCACCGTGGCGGTGGTCACCACCGTGTCGCCGATCCGCACCGGGGTCTTGAACACAATACTGGCGGACAGAAAGATCGAGCCGTCGCCCGGCAGCTTGGTGCCCAGCAAGGCCGAGATGAAGCCGATGCTCAGCGCGCCATGGGCCACCCTGCCCCTAAACACCGTCTTGCGGGCGAACTCCTCGTCGAAATGGACCGGATTCATGTCGCCGGTGGCCTCGCCGAACAGCTGGACATCGCGCTCGGTGACGGTGTGCTCGGTCGCCGCCGACATGCCGGGCACAAGCTCGTCGAGATAAACGCTGGTCATAGCCCTTACCAAACCAGTTTGCGGGTTGCGCTGCCCGCCGCCGCCCCAAAGCGGGTGAACAGGGCTGCAAGATGTTCGTCAGTATAAGGCTCAATTTCCTCGCCATGAACCCCGTCGGCGATGAAGAGCGCCTCCAGGCCTGCGGCATTCGCGCCCCGGATATCGGTCAAAAGTCCGTCGCCCACCGCCAGCGGCCGCTTTGGCGCATGTCCCATGAGGGCGGTCAGCCGGGCCAGAGCCGATTCGTAGACCGGCAGATGCGGCTTGCCGTAATAGACCACCGCACCGCCCAGCGCCTCATAGGCCTGGGCCAGCGATCCGGCGCAATAGACCAGCCTTTCGCCCCGGTGCACCACCAGATCGGGATTGGCGCAGAGCATGGTCAGGCCCCGCTCCCGCATCCGGGCCAATTCCTCGGCATAGTCGGCGGGGGTTTCGGTCATGTCGTCGCGCAAGCCGATGGCCAGCGCGACCTCGGCGTCCGCAATCGGCACACGCGGCGTGTCCAAGCCCTGGATCATCGGCAGGTCGCGGTCCGGCCCGATATAATAGAGCGGCACAGGGCGCGCAGCGCTGCGCCGTTCCAGCTCCTCCCGCGCCGCGCCGCCCGAACTGACGATCGCGTCATAGCAATCGGGCGGCAGGCCATAGCTGGCGCATTGCGCCGCCACTTCCGC
>CBHTTW010000352.1:0-3387 GCA_966096025.1 uncultured Alphaproteobacteria bacterium
AGACCTTGCGCGGCCCGCGCGGCGGCATGATCCTGTCGCGCGACGAGAGCGTAGGAAAGAAAATCAACTCCGCCGTTTTCCCCGGCCTGCAGGGCGGCCCCCTGATGCATGTCATCGCCGCCAAGGCGGTGGCCTTCGGCGAAGCCTTGAAGCCGGAGTTCAAGCTCTATGCCAAGAACGTGGTGGAGAACGCCAAGGCGCTGGCCGAAGTGCTCAAGAGCAGCGGCCTGGACATCGTCACCGGCGGCACCGACACCCATCTGATGCTGGTGGACTTGCGCCCCAAGGGCGCCAAGGGCCGTCCCACCGAACATGCGCTGGACCGCGCCGGCATCACCTGCAACAAGAACGCCGTGCCGTTCGACACCGAAAAGGCCGTCATCACCTCCGGCATCCGGTTGGGTTCGCCCGCCGGCACCACCCGCGGCTTCGGCACGTCCGAATTCCGCGAGATCGGCAAGCTGATCGTGGAAGTGGTCGATGCCGTGGCCAAGAATGAAGCCGGTGACGCGCAGGTCGAGCAGAGCGTGGCGCGCCGGGTCAGCGAATTGTGCAACAAATTCCCGATCTATCCATAAGAGGAAAATATGCGCTGCCCCTTTTGCGGACATGACGACAGCCAGGTGAAGGACAGCCGTCCTTCCGAGGACAATTCCGCCATTCGCCGCCGCCGCCATTGTCCGGAATGCGGCGGACGCTTCACCACTTTCGAGCGGGTGCAGTTGCGCGAATTGATCGTGATCAAGAAGAACGGCCGCCGCGAGGCCTTCGACCGCGACAAGCTGGAACGTTCGATCAATCATGCCTTGCGCAAGCGCCCGGTGGAGCGCGAGCGGGTGGACCGCACCATCACCGGCATCGTGCGCCGCCTGGAATCCATGGGCGAGAACGAAATCCCCGCCAATGTAATCGGCGAATTGGTGATGCAGGCCCTGGCCAGCCTGGACAAGGTGGCTTATGTCCGCTTCGCCTCGGTCTACAAGAATTTCCGCGAGACCCGCGATTTCGAAGCCTTGATCGGCGAACTCGAAGGGGATGAGAAGGATTAGTTTGTTCAACCCCATCCGCCCTTCGCAGCGCAAGCGCTGCTACGGGCACCTTCCCCTTGCCGGGCTTCGCCCTAAGGGGAAGGAGGTCCTGAGATTGTCATGAGTGATAGCAAAGGCGATGCCCGTCACGCCGCCCGGCTGGGCGCGGTGCAGGCGCTTTACCAGATGGAAATCGCCGGCAGCGGCGCGCAGGAAGTGGCGCAAGAATTCGCCGAGCACCGGTTCGGCGAGCTGCCTGTCCCGCCGGACGGCGAATTCTTTGTCGCCATCGTCAATGGCGTGCCCGATCACCAGGTGGAAATCGACCGTTCCATTGCCGCGTCCTTGTCGGAAAACTGGAAGCTGGAGCGGGTGGATTCCATCCTGCGCGCCATTCTGCGCTGCGCCGTGTTCGAACTGGTGGCCCGCCGTGACGTCCCCGCCAAGGTGGTGATCGATGAATATGTCGCGGTGGCCGGCGCCTTTTTCGGCGGCGACGAACCCGGTTTCGTCAATGGCGCGCTCGACACCATCGCGCGCCGCAAGCGGGCCAAGGAGTTTGGTTTACCCACGCCCGAAGGCGAACTCGATTTCTGATCCAAGGCGCGGTTCTTTTGGGTCGTGAGTTCGTCGCGCCTTTGCTCATGCACGCTTTGGTGCACATCGCTCGGCGCTCCTGCTCACGCCCCAAAATCCCTCGCGCCCCCCTGAATCGTCCAGTAGACTTGTGGCATGGATGAGTTCGGCCTGATCGCCAAATACTTTGCCCCGCTGGCCGGCGCGGGCGCGCTGGGCCTGACCGACGATGCCGCGATATTGCCCGCGCGCGCCGGTCACGATCTGATCGTCACCACCGATACCATCGCCGAAGGCAGTGATTTCTTTCCTTACGATCCGCCCCACACCATCGCGCAAAAGGCGCTGCGGGTGAACCTGTCCGACCTGGCCGCCAAGGGCGCGCAGCCGGCGCATTATCTGCTGAACCTCACCTTGCCGCATGCGGTGCGCGAGGATTGGCTGGCCGGTTTCACCTCCGGCCTGGCGCAGGACCAGAAGGAGTTCGGCGTCACGCTCTTGGGCGGCGATACCGGCGCGGGCCTTTTGTCGGTGACCGTCACCGCTTTCGGCTTTGTCCCCCTGGGGCGGATGGTCAAACGCAGCGGCGCGCAGCCGGGCGACGCTGTCTATGTCACCGGCACCATCGGCGACAGCGGCGCCGGCCTGGCTTTGCTCAAGGGGCAGGGGCGCGAGCTGGATGACGCCAGCCGCGACTATCTGCTTGGGCGCTACCGCGTGCCCCAGCCGCCGGTCGATTTCGCGGCGCGATTGCGTGACATCGCCCATGCCGCGCTTGACGTCTCCGACGGGCTGATCGCCGATCTGGGCCATATCGCCTCAAGCTCCGGCGTCCGCATTGTCGTGGAGGGCGAGCGCGTGCCGCTGACGGCGCAAGTAACGGCCTTGTGGGGTAGCAATGCCTGCCTGAACGCCGTTACCGCCGGCGACGACTATCAAATCGCCTTCACCGCGCCGCCGGGCCTCAGCGGCCCCTTCAGCCAGATCGGCCGGGTGGAAAGCGGGCAGGGCGTGTCCCTGACCTTGAACGGCAAGCAAATAGCCGTGGCAAAACCGGGCTATAAGCACTTTTAACTTTTCCTTCACTACGATTTGTCAGCTTATCCGCATGAGAAAAGCTGCGACTCTTGTTCTGGCTTTGGCGACGGCTGGTTTTACACCTGCCTCGTTCGCGGCTGAGCACGGCGCCGCCAAGGCGGAGCATGGCGAAGCCAAGAAGGAAGGCGGGCCCGAAAAGGGCAAGCCCGGCACCAATGTCGATATGCCCTTCCTGATGGCGCCTCTGACCAATGCCGACGGCAAGCTCACCGGCTATGCCTATATCTCCAGCCGGTTGACCGCATCCACCGATGGCGGCGGCACGGCCGTGCGCGAAAAACTGCCCTTCATCCAGGATCTGTTGGTGCGGGACGTCAATATGACGGCCGTCACCACCCATGACGATCCGGAAAAAGTCGACATCCCGGCCACCGAAAAGCGCATGCTGGCCGCTGCCGCCAAGGTGATGGGACCGGGCAAGGTCAAGCTGATCACCATCTGCACCGTCAATGTCTCGCCGCTGCGCCCGGTCCAGACCCCGGCCCGCGACACCCCGCCGGAACAGATGGTCCCGGAAGGGACCACGCCCAAGAACCCCGTCAAATCGCGCTGCGAAAGCTAGAAGCCCGCAAACAGGCCTTTGGCTAAAGCCGCTGACCCGTTAAACCGGGCCTGCCATGACGTCTGTCTCCTTGCTCGATCAGGCCAATCTCTGCCTTCAAAAGGGCGATCTGTGGCGCGCGGA
>CBHTTW010000353.1:0-3366 GCA_966096025.1 uncultured Alphaproteobacteria bacterium
GCCGCCAGGGCGAACAGGCCGATGCCAAGACCGATGGCCAGGCCCGCGCCATTATCGCCGTTGCGATAACCGTGACCATAATGACCACCGCGCCCGCCGTGACGGCCCCAAGGATCGGCGACCGCAGCGCTGGTACCCAAAAGCGTCAAAGCAAGGGCGGCACTGATAAGGCGTTTCATGGCATTAACCTCCAATTGCACGCCTCTTCGGCGCGGCTGGCGATATTTCCGTCTCAAGGACCGGCTCTATCGTTGGGGAGGATCATGACGCCGGGCGGCTGAACCGCAGCTGAACGGCTTTGGCAGGGTAATTCGGAAATACCGCGCTTTTCCGGCAAAAAACGGCAACGAATCGGGGGCAAAATCAAGGCCAAAAATTCGGCAAAAGGAAACCCGGTCAAACGCCCCAAGCCATGATTCCGCCATGCCGCAAAGAATGCTTGCGCTATTGGCTTTGTCCCACTAAAGCCATGCCCGCGCGCGGCAGATACGCCTTGTCCGAATAAGCGGCGCGCAATGTCGTTCGGATAGGGCCCCAAAATTTATCTGGAAATCCATCGACCGGGTTTTGAGTCTACAGTTCATCGGGATGTCATGAGCAACACCAGCGTTACCGGTAGCGTAAAGTTCTTCAATGCCGCCAAGGGATTTGGTTTCATCGCGCCGGAAGATGGCGGCAAGGATGTCTTCGTACCCGCCGCCTCCATATCGGCCTCCGGGCTTTCCCGGCTCAAGGCGGGCCAGCGCGTTTCCTTTGAGCTCGAGCCGGACGCCAAGGGCCCCAAGGCCGTCAAGCTGGCGGTTCTGGAAGAAGCCCCCGCCGCCGCCCCGCTTGCGGTGGCCGCCCAGCCCCAGCCGAACCTCGCCAAGCTTCCGCCCGCCAGGAAACCGGTGCATGTCTATAGCGACAGCGCCACCGCCAACGGCGCGGCCGAGGATGTGATGGAAGCCCTGACCGAGGCGGGCGAAACACCCCGCCTGATCGAGCTCGGCGCCGTCAGCCGCGATGAACTCAAGCAGCTTTCGCTTCTGTTGCGCGAATCCGATCAGAGCCTGGTGAAACGCTACGACCCCCTCTTCCTGGCGCTGCAGCTCGACGACCGTTTCATCAGCGAGGCCGATTTCTGGACCGGCATCGCCGAACACCCTTCCCTCGTCAACGGCCCGGTGGTGGCGGCAAACGGCAAGGCCCGCATCTGCAAAAGCGCCGCCGAGGTCAAAGCCTTTCTGGGCGCGGGCGCGCCGGTGTCCCATGGCACGAATGGAAAGCCCAAGGGCATTTCCTCCCGCATGGCGGCCCTGATGCGCGGCGAGGCCCTGCCGCCGCGCCCTGTCGCCCCGCCCCCCGAACCCGAGCCTCCTGCCAGGGTCCAGGCCAAGGCGGCCAGGTCCGCGCCGGAACCCGAAAAACCGGCGCCCAAAAAAGCCGAAGTGAAGAAAGTGGCCATGCCCGCGAAAGCGCCCGCCAAGGCCAAGCCGGCCGCCATGCCTGAACCCAAGTCTGTCAAAAAAGCCGCAGCCAAAGTGGTAAAAAAGGCGAAAGCCGCTCCTGCCAAGACCAAAAAGAAGAAGTAAAAAGGACCCGTAGCCCGGGGGCTGGTCCGATGTTCGCGTTGATTATGCGCCTGATTGAATCCCCCACGCCCCTGCGCGCGCCCCATACCCGCCTGTCGGTGGCCGTTCTGCTCTTGGAAGCCGCCCGCCAGGACGACCATTTCGACCCAAGCGAGCGGGCGGTGATCGAGAAAGTGCTGGCCCGCCATTTCCATCTTTCGCCCCAGGAATGCGTCCATCTGATCGAGGCGGCGGAAAAGCATGTCCGCAACATGGTGCAACTGCACGGCCATACCAACGACATCGCCCAGGAGATGAGCCGGGACGAGCGCATCGCCCTGATCGAGATGCTGTGGGAAGTGGTCTATGCCGACGGGGTGCTGGACGCGGAGGAGGACCATCTCATCCGGCGCATCGGCAAGCTGATCTATATCGAGGACCGCGAACGGGTGCATGCCCGCCTTCGGGTGCTGGAACGCATCAAAAAAGAAGGCAATTAAAAAAAACGCGGCGCCCGGAGAGACGCCGCGTTTTCTTCAGCACTACCCTTGTTATGGGGCCCGCGAATTTAGGCTTTGTTCTTCTTCACGCGGCGGCGTCCCACCCAAGCAGCGCCGGCCAGGCCCGCGCCGAACAGCGAGAGCGTCAACGGCTCCGGTATCTCGGTAATCTGCGTATTGGCGAAGGCAAAGATCAGGTCGTTATAATCGAAGTCGCTGCCCTGACCCAAAGTCAGGTCTTCCCAACCGATAAAAGTGATACTGCCACCAAGGCCGGCCAGCGCGGTGGCTGCCGCGGCGGGCAAGGCGCCCAAACCGAAGTCGGCATAGTTGGTGGTGATCAGCGCATGATAATTGCCGTCACCGTCCGCGGCATTGGTGGTGAAGGTCGTTCCGGTGTCGGTGTTTTCCAGCGTGAACACCATCGAACCGAACTGGCTGGGCGGGAACAGATCGTTGGTGTCGCCCGAGGCGGAGGCGGTGCAACCGCTGACGCTATGATTGCAGAAGATCTGCGCAATCGCCTGCGGGGTGAGTTCGTTGAGAATGCTGGCGTCGCCCGCATCGGCGAAGATATAGACCGCGGTGACGTCGCCATTGGCGTTCAACGAAGGCGGCGGGGTGGTGATGGGGACGGCATGCGCGGCCGCGGCGGACATCAAAAGGCCGACACCGGCGGCGAGGATGGACTTGTTCAGCATTCCTGTTTCTCCATAGGGGCGTATTTCGGGGCGTTGCGTCGTGACCTTAACCAAGCAAGATCAAGGCCAACTTGGTTTTTCTGGGTTAATCGCGATTTTGCGCGATTTCATCCATGCACGCAGCGCTTTTTGCAAATGCCGTTTACAGCGAAATATTTTTGCGTGCGGCGAGACGCGAAATATCGCGCGCAAGCTGCGGAACGATTTTCGATTTGTGCGCGCGAGGCGCGAAAATCACGCGGCTGCAACCGTCAGTATGCGGATTTTCGGGAACTTCCTGGCGCCGCCGCCGAAGCGCCGTGCAATCGCCATTTTGCCGCCGTCTTTCTTGACGAGTTGCGGAGCCGGCCGGTTACAGCTTTGCAAAATCCGATTACAGTTTGGAACTTCGGCGATCGGTTGCATCAACCTTGGCGCTAAATCGCGGCCACGCGCGCAACCCAAGGAAGAAGGCCGCGTTATGCGGCGCCCGATTGCGGTTTAGGCACCGGGGCCCGGGAGCGGCTTAGATCGCGTAGCGGAAGCTCACGGCCACGACATCGACATTGACGTCGTAACGGCCGTTCAAGGTCACCGAATGGGTGATGCCGTCGGTATTGTTGATGCTGCTGT
>CBHTTW010000354.1:0-3358 GCA_966096025.1 uncultured Alphaproteobacteria bacterium
GGCGCCGGGCAGATGCGGCCGGTGAATTCCGGGAAATTGTTGGTGGAGTGCAAGGTCTCGGATGCGGTGCGCCACTGGTCGCGATAGACCAGATTGTTCCAATCCGGAATCAGGTTGTTGACCGGACAGCCCTGGTGACAAAAGGGAATGCCGCAATCCATGCAGCGCGCCGCCTGCTTGCTGACTTCCGGCGCAGGCAGCGGGCGGACGAATTCCAGATAGTTGTTGATCCGCACATCCGGCTTTTCGCTGGTGCGGTCCTGGCGCTCGATTTCCAGAAAGCCCGTGATCTTACCCATTTCTCAACCTACTCCGCCGCGATGGCCGCGCGGGCCTTCATGTCGGCCAGCGCCTTGGCGTAATCCAGCGGCATGACCTTGACGAATTTGCTCAAGGACACATCCCAATTGTCCAGAATCTGTTTGGCGCGCGCGCTGCCGGTATGCAGCAAATGGCGCTCCACCAGGATGCGCAGCCGCTCGGCGTCGAAGCGCAACAAATCGCCCATGCCGGAATCGGAGACGCTTACAGAAAGCTGCTTGGGCAGATCGGCATGATCGGCGCCATCCCCGGCGGTGAACTTTTCCAGCCGCACCATCGACATGTTGCAGCGTTTTTCGAAGCTGCCGTCCTCGTCGAAGACATAGGCGACCCCGCCCGACATGCCGGCGGCGAAATTGCGCCCGGTCTTGCCCAGCACCGCCACCACGCCGCCGGTCATATATTCGCAGCCGTGATCGCCGGTGCCTTCCACTACGCAGACGGCGCCGGAATTGCGCACCGCAAAGCGCTCGCCCGCCACGCCCAGGAAATAGGCTTCGCCCGCGATGGCGCCGTAAAGGACGGTATTGCCGACGATAATATTCTCGGTCGGCTCGCGGCTCAGACCCTTGGGCGGCTTGACCACAATGCGCCCGCCGGACAGGCCCTTGCCGACATAGTCGTTGGCGTCGCCGGTCAGTTCGATGGAAACGCCGCGCGCTAGGAAGGCGCCGAAGGACTGGCCGGCGGTGCCGGTGAACTTCACATTGATGGTGTCCTCGGGCAGGCCGGCATGGCCGTGGCGCTTGGCCACTTCGCCCGACAGCATGGCGCCGACGGTGCGATCGACGTTGCGCACCGTGCGCTCCAGCCGCACCGGCTGGCCGTTCTCGATCGACGGCTTGGCGGCGGCGATCAGATCGTGGTCCAGCGCCGATTCCAGCCCGTGATTCTGCTTTTCGCGGTGATGGATGGCCACGCCGGGCTTGGGCGTGACGCTGTAGAGGATGCGCGACAGGTCGACACCCTTGGCCTTCCAGTGCGAAACCGCCTTGCTCATATTGAGCTTGTCGACCCGGCCGATCATCTCGTTGAGGGTCTTGAAGCCCAGCTGCGCCATGATCTCGCGCAGCTCCTCGGCGACGAAGAAGAAATAGTTGATCACATGCTCGGGCTGGCCGGTGAAGCGCTTGCGCAGCACCGGATCCTGGGTGGCGACACCCACCGGGCAGGTGTTGAGATGGCATTTGCGCATCATGATGCAGCCGGAGGCGATCAGGGGCGCGGTGGCGAAACCGAATTCGTCGGCGCCCAAAAGCGCGCCGATGGCGACGTCGCGGCCGGTGCGAAGGCCGCCATCGACTTGCACGGCAATACGCCCGCGAAGCCCATTCAGAACAAGCGTCTGCTGGGTCTCGGCCAAGCCGATTTCCCACGGGCTGCCGGCATGGGTCAGCGAGGTCAGCGGCGAAGCGCCGGTGCCGCCTTCGAAACCGGAAATGGTGACATGATCGGCGCGGCATTTGGCGACACCCGCCGCCACGGTGCCGACACCGACTTCCGACACCAGCTTGACCGAAATACGCGCCTTCTGGTTGACGCTCTTGAGGTCGCGGATCAGTTGCGCCAGATCCTCGATGGAATAGATGTCGTGATGCGGCGGCGGCGAAATCAGGCCGACACCAGGGGTGGAATGGCGCACCTTGGCGATATTGGCGTCCACCTTATGGCCGGGCAGCTGGCCGCCTTCGCCGGGCTTGGCGCCTTGCGCCATCTTGATCTGGATGTCGTCGGCATTGACCAGGTACTCCGCGGTCACGCCGAACCGGCCCGACGCCACCTGCTTGATCGCCGAACGCATGGAATCGCCATTGGCCAGCGGCTTGAAGCGATCGCTTTCCTCGCCGCCTTCGCCGGTGTTGGATCGT
The DNA here is from genome assembly GCA_966096025.1 of uncultured Alphaproteobacteria bacterium. Taxonomy (GTDB): domain Bacteria; phylum Pseudomonadota; class Alphaproteobacteria; order Micropepsales; family Micropepsaceae; genus Rhizomicrobium. Next base: position 2,190 of record CBHTTW010000354.1, read on the forward strand.
CCGCCGATGCGGTTCATGGCAATGGCCAAGTTGGTATGGGCTTCGCGGCTGATTGAGCCGAAGCTCATCGCGCCGGTGGAGAAGCGCTTGACGATCTCGTTCGCCGGCTCGACCTCGTCCAGCGGAATGCCATCGCCGGCCTTGAACTGCATCAATCCGCGCAGGGTGAGCAGGCGCTCATTCTGATCGTTGATGGTCTTGGCGAAGAGCTGATACTCGGCCGGGTTGTTGCCACGCACCGCGTGTTGAAGGCGCGACACCGATTCCGGCGTCCAGGCGTGATCCTCGCCGCGCAGGCGGAAGGCATAGTCGCCGCCCACATCCAGCATGTTGCGATAGACCGGATTGTCGCCGTAAGCGTCCTTGTGACGGGTGACGCAATCCTGGGCGATTTCCTTGAGCCCGATGCCCTCGATGGTGGAGGCGGTGCCGGTGAAATATTTCTGGATCAGGTCGGTGGAAAGACCGACCGCGTCGAAGATCTGGGCGCCGCAATAGGACTGATAGGTCGAGATGCCCATCTTGGACATCACCTTGAGCACGCCCTTGCCGATCGCCTTGATATAGTTCTTCTGCACTTCGTAAGACTTGAGCGACAGGCCCTGGCGTACCCGGATTTGCTCCAGGGTTTCGAACGCCAGATAGGGATTGATCGCTTCGGCGCCGTAACCGGCCAGCACGCAGAAGTGATGCACTTCCCGCGCCTCGCCGGTTTCCACCACCAGCCCGGTCTGCATGCGCAGGCCCTGGCGGATCAGGTGATGATGCACCGCCGCCGTCGCCAGCAGCGCCGGCATCGGGATACGGTCGGCGCCGACGGCGCGGTCCGACAGGATCAGGATGTTGTTGTCGGCAAGGACCGCATCGGTGGCATTCAGGCAAATACGCTGAAGGGCGTTCGACAGGCCTTCGGCGCCTTCGCTGGCGGGCCAGGTGCAGTCGATGGTGGCGGTGCGGAAGGCGCCATCCACCAGGGTGGAAATGGAACGGATCTTTTCCACATCGGCATTGGTCAGGACCGGCTGCGATACTTCCAGGCGCTTGTGCGCGCCGGCATCGCGGCCCAGAAGATTGGGGCGCGGCCCGATCATCGACACCAGGCTCATCACCAGTTCTTCGCGGATCGGATCGATCGGCGGATTGGTGACCTGGGCGAAGTTCTGCTTGAA
>CBHTTW010000355.1:0-3351 GCA_966096025.1 uncultured Alphaproteobacteria bacterium
GCCGCCGCACTGGCGGAAGTCTTGCTGGATGCGGCGCGGCTGGGCCGCGATATCGGGGCTTTGGACACACTCAAGCGTTATGAGCGCTGGCGGCGGTTCGATTCTTTCGCCTTGGCGGCGTCCACCGATGCGCTGAACCGGCTGTTCTCCAACGACATCGCGCCTTTGCGCCATTTGCGCGATCTGGGATTGGGCATTGTCGATGCCATTGGGCCCGCGCGACGCTTCTTCATGCGGCATGCCGGAGGAGATATTGGGAAGTTGCCCCGCCTCATGAAAGGTGAAGCAGCCTAATTCCTGGCGCGCGACAGCCGAAAAATCATCACCGCGCAGAGAAGTCCGCCCGCCAGGCCCGCCAGCAAAGCAAGGCCGAAATAGGAAATGGCCGCCGGGCCGGACGACAGCGCCTGCGGATGGAAAGGCATCATGCCCAGCGCAGTGCCGGCAAAGCCGATGGCGCCGCCGATCATGGCGCTGCCGCCCAAACGCAAGGCGCTGCGCGCCGGAACCAGCAGAAGAGCACCCAAGAAAATCGCCGATCCGACCGCAGCGGCGGCTATCAGCGTGATCAGGACAAAAATCGGGACATTCATCAATGCCGCGTCCAGCGCTGGCTGGCGCGTTCGCGGGCCGATAGCGGCGAGCGCGCCTCGCTTTGCGACGTCAGGGCGACCGGCAGTTCTTCGTAAAAGCGCCGCGCCAACACCGCCAACCGGCGGGCGCGCATTTCTTCGGCTTCATCGCGGCTATTGAAGACCTGGGCTTCAAACAGATAGCGGACGACATCGCCGGTCTTGATTTCCTGCACCCCTTCGACCTGCTCGTCGGCCACATCCAAGGCATGGCGGAAATGGGCATTGGCATCGGCCTTGTCGCGCTCCTGCTGGGCGATGCGCGCGACATTGGCCTGATCGAAACGTTTCAGCCAGGGCAGGCCGAAGCGGTAAAAGCCGATACAGGCCAGGACAAAACCACTCGCCCACAAAAGGTCCGTCATTGTGTCAGCCCATGAATGCCATGCCCGCGCCTCAGATAGTCCTCGCTTTGCATTTCGACAAGCCGCGAAGCGGTGCGGCGGAAGGCGTCGGAGGCAATCCCGGACGGATAAAGCTGGTCGGGCTTTGCTTCAGCGGAGCAGATCAGTTTCACGCCCTCGTCATAAAGGGTGTCGATCAACAAGGTGAAGCGCCGCGCCACATTGTGCATATTGTCGGTCATGACCGGAATATGGTCGATCAAAAGCGTATGGAATTCCTGCGCAACGGCCAGATAGTCGGCCGCCGCCAGCGGGCGGTCGCACAATTCCTCGAAGCCAAAGCGCGCCACGCCGCGCGCCGCCTGGGGCACCGTCACCTGGCGGCCCAGAATCGTCAGGCTCCCCGGCTTGCCGCGCTTGCTGTCGGTCAGTTTTTTCCAGGCTTCGTCCATCGCCGCATCGGCCTTGGCCCCCAGCGGGGTCAAATAGACATTCAATCCCGCGATGCGCTGCAAGCGGTAATCGGTGGGGCCGTTCAATTCCACCACCTCCAGCCGCTGCTTGATCACCTCGATAAAGGGCAGGAACAGCTGGCGGTTCAGCCCGCCCTCATACAACCGGTCGGGCGGGGTGTTGCTGGTGGCGACGATGGTGACTCGCTCGGCGAGCAGGCGGTCGAACAGCCGCCCCAGGATCATGGCGTCGGCGACGTCGGTGACCTGGAATTCGTCAAAACACAGCAGCCGCGCTTCTTCGGCGATAGCGCGCGCCACCACGGGAATGGGATCGCTGCTGCCGGGTTTCTGCCGCTCGGCATGAATGCCGGCATGCACATCCATCATAAAGCGGTTGAAATGGGCGCGGCGTTTGTTGGGCGCCGCGACTTCTTCAAAGAACATGTCCATCAGCAAGGTCTTGCCGCGCCCGACATCGCCCCAGATATAAAGACCTTTCGCGGGCCCGGCAGGTTTGCGGAACAGCGAGAAGACGGGCTTTGCCGCCAAAGCCCGCGTCAGGTCTTGCAGCTTGTGAAGGGCCTGGTCCTGGGCCGGATCGGCGCGAAGTTCGCCTTTGGACAGGGATTTGCGGTAGCGCGCCAGCAATGTCATGGGCGAATCGCTTCGGCCAGCGCCAGGATGCGCGCCGCTTCCTCGGCGTGCAGGCGCTCGATCATTTGTCCGTCCAGGGCGATTGCGCCCTTGCCGGGATTCTGCTCGAAAGCTTCGATGATGCGGTGCGCCCTGGCGATTTCTTCCGGCGACGGCGCGAAAATCCGGTTGCAGCTTTCGATCTGGCCGGGATGGATCAAGGTCTTGCCGTCGAACCCGAAGGCCCGTCCCTGGGCGCAGCTTTCGGCAAAACCCGCAGGATCGGCGATGTCATTATAAGTGCCGTCGATCACGCTCGCACCATGGGCACGGGCCGCCAGTACCGTGGCGCTCAGATGGGCCCACAAATTACGCCGGTCGGGCAGCGGCTGCGCGCGCAGGGCTTTGAGCAAGTCATTGGTCCCCAGGCACAGGCAAGCGGCGCCGCTGGCGGCAATGGCGGCGGCATTCAACACGCCCAAAGGTGTCTCGATCATGGCCCAGACCGCCAAGTTTCCGCTGAGCGCTTGGATATCGGCGACGCCTTCCACTTTGGGCAGCAGAACGGCGTTCGGCGAAGCGGCGCAAACGGCCTCCAGATCGGCCTTGCCGTGAGCCGATGTCAGCGGATTGATGCGCACCACCACTTCGCGCCGGCCATAATTCTTGACGGCGGCGCAGACTTCATTACGCGCGGTGCCCTTGGCCTGCGGCGCGACAGAATCCTCAAGGTCCAGCACCACCACATCGCAAGGCAAATCCCGCGCCTTCTCCAACATGCGGGGGTTGGAGCCGGGGACAAAAAGGACGCTGCGGCGCGGGTTCGGCAAAAAGCGGCGCTCTATTCGGCGGCTTCGACCAGCACGAACTCGCCATCGCTGACTTTCTGACGAATGGCGCGTGCGGCGGCATATTCCGGCGAATTGTAGCAGGCCAGCGCCTCTTCCATCGACGGAAACTCGATGATCACATTGCGGGCCCGCGCCTTGCCTTCCAAGACTTCCGTCCTGCCGCCGCGCGCCAGGAATCTGGCCTGATGGCGGATAAAGGCCGGCTTGGCGGTCTCGACATAGGATTTGTAGGTTTCGGGGTCGCGAACATCGACGCGAGCGATCCAATAAGCCTTTGGCATGGTTATGCAGCCCTCAATAAATTGCGGTTGATAAGAGATTCGGCGATCTGCACCGCATTGAGCGCGGCGCCCTTGCGCAGATTATCCGAGACGATCCAAAGATTCAGCCCGTTTTCCACCGTCGGGTCCTTGCGGATGCGGCTGACAAAGGTGGC
>CBHTTW010000356.1:0-3336 GCA_966096025.1 uncultured Alphaproteobacteria bacterium
TCGGCATCGCAGGGCAGCAAGGTGCGCGGCGCCACCAGCCGCACCCGCGCCCCCATCATGGAAAGCAGGCGCAGGTTGGAGCGCGCCACCCGGCTGTGCAGCACGTCGCCGCAAATCGCCACCACCAGGCCTTCGAAGCTGCCGCGATGGCGGCGGATGGTCAGCGCGTCCAGCAGCGCCTGGGTGGGATGCTCATGGGCGCCGTCGCCGGCATTGATCACGCTGCAATCCAGTTTGCGCGACAGAAGTTCGGCGGCGCCGGCATCCTGGTGGCGCACGACCAATATGTCGGGCCGCATGGCGTTGAGGGTGGAAGCGGTATCGATCAGGGTTTCGCCCTTGGAGACCGACGAGGTCTTGACCGACATGTTCATCACATCGGCGCCCAGCCTTTTGCCCGCCAGTTCGAAAGAAGACTGAGTGCGGGTGCTGGCTTCGAAGAACAGGTTGATCAGGGTGCGGCCCTTGAGCAGGGCGGTCTTTTTGTCGGTGGCGCGGCCCTGCACCACATAGGTTTCGGCCAGATCCAGCAGGGCGATGATATTGACGGGAGAAAGCCCGTCTATCCCCAGCAGATGCTTGGAGGGAAGGATCGGTGTCGTGTCCGGCAATGTCATTAAAGCGGGGCTTATAACTGTGGTTTCGGGGGCGGGCAAGCGCCGGGACGCATCTTAAGGTAAAGCCCGTTGAAGGCGAGCCGCTTTGCCGGATTTACCGGCTTGTTCACAGCTTGAGTGGGTTAACTGGCGGGCGAGGATTTGTCCTCGCTGAACCGCGTGCCCTTGTTGATGCAGCCGGCCTGTGTGATCCCGGCCGTGTTGGTGGCGGGGGGAAGGGGGCAAAGTTCATAGGTGCCGTTGATGCGTGTTTTCAGCGAGCCGGTCTTGCTTTGCCAATAAAGCCAATTCTGCATCACGTCGGATGCGATATCGGCATTGCTGTCGGGCGGCGCCTTGATCAGGGTGCGGGTGCCGTCTTCGCCGATCAAAGTCACGCCCAGTCCCGTCGTGAAGCCCAGGCTGCCTTTCACGGTCGAACATTTTCCGGTGAGGGCCGGGCTTTTCTTGCAGGTGATTTCCGCGCACCTGGCGGCGGGAGACAAAAGGCAAAGCGGCCCGCAGAAAATAGCCAAGGCGACGGCCTTCCTAATCACCGCTCATCTCCTCCAATGTCTTTCCTGCCGGCTCGGGCAGGAACAGGACGGCAATCATGGTGATGGGAATGGAAGCAAGCAACCATTGAATGGCGGGACCGTGCCCGCCCAGCCCATCATAAAGCACCCCTTCCAGCGCCAATGCTGCGGCGCCCGCGCCGATTTCAATGGCATAGCGCAAGCCGCCCACCGTGGCCCGGTAGTGGGTGGGAACAATTTCCAGGGCGAAACCGGCGATCAAGGTGTCGCCGGCAAAGAAGCCGAAAAAGCCCAAGACCCAGAGCAGCGGGACCGACCAGCCCGGGGCATTGTTGAAAAAGAAAAAGAAGCTAATCCCGGCCAGCGCCGTCATGGCGATGGCCATGGGCTTGCGCCCGATGCGGTCCGACAAACGGCCCGCCGCGATGGTCAGGCCCAGTCCGACCAATCCGCCCGGGATCAGGATCAGGCTCACCTGTCCCGGCATGTAATGATAGACGTCCTGCATATATTTCTGCGCCAGCAGGGTCGCAGGCGAAATCGCGAAGCCGAAAGCGGCCGCGGCGATGATCACGGTTGCGACGCGCCCTGGATATTGCCGGGCAATGTCCTTGAGCAGTCCCAGGATCGCGCCCCGCTTCAACCCGCTTCCGCTTTGGCTTTCGAAACGTTTGGTTTCGGGCAGTCCCTGGCGCAGGAACGCCACCAGGAAAATCGGAATCGAGCCGATGACATAAAGCGCCCGCCAGCCGCCGGGCAGAAGATTCACCGCCGCAAACAGGCCGGCCGCGAGGCCCGCGCCGGTGAAATAAAAGGCGATCATGGTGGAGTTGGCCCAGCCCCGCGCCTTGGCGGCGATCTCCTCCGCGATGACCACGAACAACAGCATCTCCTCGGCATAGCCGAAGACGCGGGTGAGGAATTGCACCGCCACGAAGGAGCGATGGTCGACGGCAAAGGCGGTGGCCAGGGTGAAGACGGCCTGGCCGAAGATGGTGAACAGCAGAAGCCGCCGCCGCCCCACCAGATCCGCGCTGGCCGCCAGCAACATGGCGAAGATGGCGGCAATGCGGAAATAGGCGGCGGTGAGCGCCACCTCATTTTCGGCGATATGCAGCGACGCCTGAATCTGGCTGGTCGCCAGGCCGTAGAGATTGACGTCGAAGCCGGCGAACACCGCGGCGGCGCCGACCAGAAGAAAAATCCGTTCGGTGCGGCGGTCTATGGGTACCGGCGGCTGGAAATATTTGAGGACGCGGGCGAGCTCGCTCATCGCAAATTCCGCAGCCGGTCCAGCGCGCCCTGCAGAATGTAAGCGGCGGCCATTTTGTCCACCACATCGTCGCGCCGCCGCCGCGAAGCATCGGCTTCCAAAAGGGTGCGGGTGACGGCGCTGGTGGAAAGGCGTTCGTCCTGCATCACCACCGGCAGGGGGGAGCGGGCCGCCCAGTTGCGGCCAAAGGCCCGGGCCGATTGGGCGCTGGGGCCGTCGGTTCCATCCATGTTCAGGGGCAGGCCGACCACCAGTCCGCCGACCCCTTGTGCACTTATTATAATGTCCAGCTGGGCGGCATCGGCGGCAAATTTGCCCCGTTTCAGGACCTGCATCGGGGTGGCGATGGAGAGCAGGGTATCGGTCAAAGCCAGGCCGATGGTCTTTTCCCCCAGATCCAGGCCCAAAAGTCGTGCGCCGGGGGGGATTTTCAGCTCTTCCAGCGCTATTACGGCCACCGAACGCTTCCCTTTTCGCCCTTTTGCTTGCCTCCGGACCCCCCGGTTGGTAGCAAACCGGACCCTACCTAACACAGCAGGAATATCATGTCCGTCGATAAGGACACCGTGCGCCGCATCGCCAAACTGGCCCGCCTGGCCGTGCCGGAAAATCGGCTGGAGCCGATGGCCGGCGAATTGAACGGCATCTTCCAGTGGGTGGAGATGCTGGGCGAGGTCAATGTGGACGGTGTTCCCGCCATGAGTTCGGTGGTGGCGCAGAAATTGAAATGGCGCCGGGACGCGGTTTCGGACGGCGGCCAGGCCGATGCCCTGATGATCAATGCGCCCGAGGGCGAGGATCATTTCTTCGTCGTGCCCAAGGTGGTCGAATAATGTCCGACTTGACCAACCTGACCCTGGCCGAGGCACGCGACGCCATCCGGGCCAAGAAGATTTCCTCCAGGGAATTGACCGGCGCTTTTGTGAAGGCG
>CBHTTW010000357.1:0-3335 GCA_966096025.1 uncultured Alphaproteobacteria bacterium
TTTTCCCAAACACAGGCTTCGACGTTGGATACCCGCGTGCGCGGGTATGACAATTCTATTTTAAACCGGCGCCAACTCGCCCAGTTTCTTCCGGATCGCATCCAGCGCCGCGCCGGGATTGCCGTTGTCGGGTCCGCCGGCTTGCGCCATGTCGGGGCGGCCGCCGCCGCCCTTGCCGCCCAAGGCTTCCGCCGCCACCCGCACCAGATCCACCGCGCTGATGCGTGCGGTCAGATCGTCGGTGACACCGGCGACAATGGAGGCTTTGCCGTCCGCCGCCGCCACAAAGGCAACCACACCGGAGCCCACTTGCGACTTGGCGCCGTCGGCCAGGCTTTTGAGATCCTTGGGCGAGACACCTTCGACCAGGCGCAGCACGGCTTTCAGCCCGGCAATGGTCTCACTGTCCTCGCCACTCTTGGCGGGGCCTGCCAAGGCCAACTGCTTCTTGGCTTCGGCCAATTCGCGTTCCAGCTTGCGGCGGTCCTCGGAAAGCTGCGCCACCCGGCCCGCCAATTCGCCGATCGGCGTCTTGATCGCAAAAGCCGCCTCGCGGGCGATTTCCGCCTGGCCCGACAGATAACGGCGGGCATGTTCGCTCGTCAGCGCCTCGATACGGCGCACCCCAGCCGCCACCGCGCTTTCCGCAAGAATGGTGAACAGGCCGATATCGCCCAGGCGATGAACATGGGTGCCGCCGCACAATTCGACCGAATAGGTTTTGTCGGCATCCGGGTCCGTGCCCATCGAAAGCACCCGCACTTCGTCACCGTATTTCTCGCCGAACAAGGCTTCGGCGCCCGCCGCGATGGCCTGATCGGTCGCCATCAGCCTGGTGCTGGTGTCGGAATTCTGCCGGATCACTTGATTAATTTGGGCTTCGATCTTTTCCAGCTCTTCCGGCGAGACCGGCTTGGGATGGGAGAAGTCGAAGCGCAACCGTTCGGCATTCACCAGCGAGCCCTTTTGGCTGACATGGCTGCCCAACACGCGCTTGAGCGCGGCGTGCAGCAGGTGGGTGGCGCTGTGATTGGCGCGGGTGGCGCGGCGGCGTTCCTTGTCGACTTTCAGATCGACGGCATCGCCGGGCGCGAATGTGCCTTCGGTGATGCGCACCAAATGGACATGCAGTGCGCCCAGCTTTTTCTGGGTGTCGGTGACCTGGCCCTTGGCCTTGGCCGAGGCGATATGGCCGCTGTCGCCCGCCTGGCCGCCGGATTCGCCATAGAAGGGCGTCTGGTTGGTGACAATCTCCACCGCTTCGCCGGCATTGGCCGCCATCACCCGGCCGCCATCCTTGAAGATGGCCAGAATGACGCCTTCGGCGTCCTCGGTGTCATAGCCCAGAAATTCGGTGCGGCCGACTTCGTCGAGCACGGCAAACCATTGCGCTTCGCTGGCGGCTTCGCCCGACCCCGACCAGGAAGCGCGCGCTTCCGCTTTTTGCTTTTGCATGGCGGCGGAAAAGCCGTCGGTATCCACCCGCACGCCGCGGGCGCGCAGGGATTCTTCGGTCAGGTCCAGCGGGAAACCGTAAGTATCGTAAAGCTTGAAAGCGACGTCGCCCTTGAGCTGATCGCCTTTTTTGAGACCGACACTGGCTTCGTCCAACAATTTGAGGCCGCGCGCCAATGTCTCGCGGAATCGAATTTCTTCCAGCTTGAGGGTTTCGGCGATCAAGGGTTCGGAACGCTTGAGTTCGGGATAGGCCGAGCCCATCTCGCCCACCAGCGCCGGCACCAGCCGGTGCATCAACGGGTCCTTGGTGCCCAACAGATGGGCGTGACGCATGGCGCGGCGCATGATCCGGCGCAGCACATAGCCGCGCCCTTCATTGGAAGGCAGCACGCCATCGGCGATCAGGAACGACGTGGCGCGCAAATGGTCGGCGATGATACGATGGCTGAAGGTCGCCTCGCCCTTGCTGTCCACACCACTGGCCGATTCCGAGGCCGTGATCAGGTGGCGGAACAGATCGACTTCGTAATTGTTGGTGACGCCTTGCAGGATGGCGGCGATGCGCTCCAGCCCCATGCCGGTATCGATGGAGGGTTTGGGCAAGTCCAGGCGGGTCTTCTCGTCCACCTGCTCGAACTGCATGAACACCAGATTCCAGAATTCCAGGAAACGGTCGCCGTCTTCTTCCGGCGATCCTGGCGGGCCGCCCGCGACCGACGGCCCCTGGTCGTAGAAGATTTCCGAGCAATAGCCGCACGGGCCGGTCGGGCCCATGGCCCAGAGATTGGACTCATGGCCAATGATCCTGTCGTCGGAAAAACCGGCGATCTTCTTCCACAATTGCCGCGCCTGATCGTCGGTGGGATAGACCGTGACCAAAAGCTTGTCCTTGGGCAGGCCGATCACCTTGGTGACGAAATCCCAGGCAAAGGTGATGGCCTCTTCCTTGAAATAGTCGCCGAAGGAGAAATTCCCCAGCATCTCGAAGAAAGTGTGGTGGCGAGCGGTATAGCCGACATTGTCCAGGTCGTTATGCTTGCCGCCGGCCCGGACGCATTTCTGCACCGTGGTGGCGCGGCTATAGGGACGCTTTTCCGCCCCAGTGAACAGGTTCTTGAATTGGACCATGCCCGCATTGGTGAACAGCAGGGTGGGGTCGTTGCGGGGCACCAGCGGCGAGGACGAGACCACGGTGTGGCCGCGTTCGGCGAAGAAATCCAGGAAACCGCTGCGGACGTCGGAAAGGCTTTTCATGGTTCCGGTTGTAGCGGCTCCAAAAAACCTTGTCACGCCGGGGTTTTGGCAGCCCTGACCCCAGCAAAATGGGGCCAAAAAACAGAAGGCGCCCCTCATTCACAAGGAGCGCCTTCTGCCGAGGAGTTGAGCCCGGGGCTGCGAGACCACAGAACTCAACCTTTTCGCAAGCCTTGCGGCCTATTCGTCGTCGTCTTCGTCCTTTTCGCTGGCTTCCAGCACCAGATTCTGGCCGATCTGGCCGGCATTGGCGCGAATGGCATGCTCGATCTTGTCGGCGATGTCGGTATTTTCGGCGAGGAAGGTCTTGGCGGCTTCGCGGCCCTGACCGATGCGCGAGCCGTCATAGGAATACCAGGAGCCGGACTTCTCCACGATCCCGGCCTTGACACCAAGATCGACCAATTCGCCGGTCTTGGAGATGCCCACGCCATACATGATGTCGAACTCGACCTGCTTGAAGGGCGGGGCGACCTTGTTCTTGACCACTTTGACGCGGGTCTGGTTGCCCACCACTTCATCGCGGTCCTTGATGGCGCCGATACGGCGGATATCCAGGCGCACCGAGGAATAGAATTTCAGCGCATTGCCGCCGGTGGTGGTTTCCGGATTGCCGAACATGA
>CBHTTW010000358.1:0-3327 GCA_966096025.1 uncultured Alphaproteobacteria bacterium
TCCGCTATCCCGCCCGCCCCGATTTCAAGGCCTTGAATGGATTTTCGCTGAATGTTGCGGGCGGCGAAGCGGTGGCGTTGGTCGGTCCCAGCGGCGCGGGAAAATCCACCGTGTTTCAATTGATGCTGCGCTTCTTTGAAGCCCAGAGCGGCGCCATCCGTTTCGATGGCATCGACATCACCCAGCTCGATCCCGTGGCGTTGCGCCGGAAAATCGCGGTGGTGTCGCAGGAGCCGGTGATTTTTTCCGGCAGCATCGCCGAGAATATCCGCTATGGCAGCCAGGATGCGCGCGACGATCAGATCCGTGCCGCCGCCGATGCCGCCGCGGCCACCGAATTCATCGAGAAGCTGCCGCAAGGCTTCGACACTTTGGTGGGCGAGCGTGGCGTGACGCTTTCGGGCGGACAGCGCCAGCGGCTGGCGATTGCCCGCGCCATCCTGCGCGATGCTCCATTGCTGCTGCTCGACGAGGCTACCTCGTCGCTGGATGCGGAGAATGAACGCCTGGTGCAGACCGCCCTGGCCAATCTGATGGTGGGCCGCACCACTCTGGTGATTGCGCACCGTTTCTCCACCATCCAGCGTCTCAAGCGGATTGTGGTGATGCAGGAAGGACAGGTGGTGGCCGAAGGCAGTCACGCCGAGCTGGTGGCGGGCGGCGGTCTTTATGCGCGCCTGGCCTCGCTGCAATTCGCGGATAAGGCGTTATGAGCGGTTGGAAGCTGGGCCGCCCCCGCAGGCCGGGCCGCGCCCTGGCCGCCCTGGCAATCGTGGCGGCGATCAGCGCTTTGGTGCGCGGCATCTGGGTCAATGGCGTGTTTTCCCGCGTAGAACCGGGCTTTTCCGGCACATGCCAAATCGTTGCCAGCCTGGCCGGCGTGCAGGATATGGAAGTTGCCGATGACCGTCTGTTTCTGTCGGCGGGCAGCGCGCGAGGCCCCGGTCCGCAAGACGGTATCTATGTTATGCCGCTATCGGGCGGCAGCCCGGTCAAACTGATGGGCGCGCCCAAGGATTTCCATCCTCGCGGCATCGGCCTTTATCGCACCCCTGAGGCGCTGCAGCTTTATGCGGTCAATCACCGCTCCAGCGGACGCTTCAGCATCGACTCGTTTGAGATCAAGGATGCGGGCGGTGTGCCCGCGCTGGTGGCGCAGGGCACCATCCAGGGCGGGTTGATGATCAATCCCCAGGACGTCGCGGTTGCCGGCCCCAATCAATTCTATGTCGCCAATGGTACGGCCGGCACAAATCCGGTGATCCATGGCCTTCAGACTTACGGCATCATTCCGGGCGGCAATATTCTGTATTTCAACGGCACCAGTTTCAGCCCGCTTGCGGACGGCCTTTACGGCACGCGCAGCCTGGTCCTGACGCCGGGCGGCGATCACCTGATTGTCGGCGGCCTGCTCAGCCGCTCGCTTACCACCTATACGCGCGAGCCCTTTACCGGGCAGCTGAGCGATGAGGAAACCCTCAATCTTTCCACCAGTCCCGAGAAACTCAGCATCGATGCGCAAGGACAGGTGCTGGCCGCCGGTCATGCCGATTTGCTGGAATGGCGGGCGGCGGCGGCCGATCCCGGCAAACGCGCCGCGTCGCAAATCCTGCGCGTCAGCCTGATCAATGGCGTGCCGCAGTCCAAGGATCAGATCTACGGCGGCGATGGGTCGCAGTTGGCGGGCGCCAGCGTGGCGGTTGCGGCGGGAAATCGTCTGCTGATGGGCTCCAGCCTGGACACAAGGCTGTTGAGCTGCAGCCAAAAATAAAAAGGGCGCCGCAAGCGGCGCCCTTTTTTGTCTATCCATCCGGCGCTTACGCGACCTGGATGATCTCTTCGCCATTGGGATCGCGCAGCACATAGCCGCGGCCCCAGACGGTCTCGATGTAATTGGCGCCTTCGGTGGCGGCGGCTAGCTTCTTGCGCAGCTTGCAGATGAAGACGTCGATGATCTTCAGCTCCGGCTCGTCCATGCCGCCATACAGGTGATTGAGGAACATTTCCTTGGTCAGGGTGGTGCCCTTGCGCAGCGAGAGCAGCTCCAGCATCTGATATTCCTTGCCGGTCAGATGCACGCGGGCGCCGTCCACTTCCACGGTCTTGGCGTCCAGATTGACGGTGAGCTTGCCGGTGGTGATGACCGACTGGCTGTGACCCTTGGAACGGCGGACCACGGCCTGGATGCGGGCGACCAGCTCGTCCTTGTGGAAGGGCTTGGTCATATAGTCGTCGGCGCCGAAGCCCAAAGCCTTAACCTTGGCTTCAACAATGGCATTGCCCGAGAGGATCAGGACCGGCGTCTGCACCTTGGCGACGCGCAGGGCCTTAAGAACTTCGAAGCCGCTCATGTCCGGCAGCTGAAGATCCAAGACGATAATGTCGTAGTCATAAAGCTTACCCAGATCGATCCCTTCTTCGCCGAGATCGGTGGTGTAAACGTTGAGGCCTTCGCTGCGGAGCATCAGTTCGATGCTGCGCGCCATGGCGCTATCGTCTTCGATCAAGAGTACGCGCATTTCAGGTCCCTCTCTTAACGTTCGGACTTAACCCGACAGGTGTGCGGGTTAGGGTTAATTGGTTTTAGGACCCTAAGCCGAAATAGTTAACAGCAGCTTTAACATCCCGGGTATGCCGCAACCCTTCCTCCATCCCGAATTAAGGCCCGGAAAGGACTCTGGCCCCTGCTAAGGGGGTTGATTCAATTTGTTAAGTTTACCGCCATTTAAATTTTTGGCCTCAGGATGGGGTGCATCGGGGATAAAAAATCTTCGAAATTTTGGCCCAGAGGCGCAAAAAGCGCCAAAAACGGGATTTTTATGCGCGCGTTGCTGTCGGATATCGAGGCCATTCCCACCCTGACCCGGTTCGGCCGGGTTGCCCGCATCGAGGGCCTGGCGGTGGAAGTGACGGGTGCCCAAGGGGCGGTAAGCCTTGGCGGCCAATGTCGCATAAGTATCGGAAATAACAGAGTTATTCCCTGCGAAGTGGTGGGCTTTCGCGATGGCCGGGCCCTGGTCATGCCGCTGGGATCGCTGGACGGAATTACCCTGGGGGCGCGGGCCGATTTCGAAGACCGGCCGGCCTCGATCTTTCCCTCCAAGGCCTGGCTGGGCCGGGTGATTGACGGCTTCGCCCAGCCGGTGGACGGCAAGGGCGCGCTGGCGCAGGGCACAGTCTCTTATCCCATCAAGGCGGCGCCGCCGCCTGCCACCTTGCGCGGCCGCATGGGCGGCAAGCTCGATCTTGGTGTGCGCGCCATGAACGCTTTCACCACCTGCTGCGCCGGACAGCGCATGGGCATTTTCGCCGGCAGCGGCGTGGGCA
>CBHTTW010000359.1:0-3325 GCA_966096025.1 uncultured Alphaproteobacteria bacterium
TACCGGCGCCGCCTGGGGTGCAGGCGCCTGGCTGATAATGCCCATCCAGCCCTCGCCGGTCCTGGCGGTTGGCTTCGCCACCCTCCCGTGCCTGGGCCTTTGTCTGTTGCTCGGCGATCAAAAAGGCATAACCGCCTTCACCGCCCCGGTCCTGTTGGCCACGGCCAGCGCCGCCTGCCTGCAACCCTGGCCGTCCGGTCTTTGGGTGGCCGCGATCATTCTGGCCACGGGTTTGGCGATCTTTTGCTTTCCCATGTTGCAACGCGAGATGCGCCGCGACGCGGTCCCGACCGTCTCTTTAAACACGCCGCCGATCTAAACGGAGCACCGCCGCCGGGCTATAGTCGCGCGGTCAAATCACCGCGTCTTTCGCGAGGCCCCCATGACCGTGATGACCGCCATCCGCTCTGCCGAGACCGAAGAGGCCAAAAGCGCCGCGGACCGGATCGCCCAGGCCCGCGAGATCCTGCCGCAAGATGCGCAATTGCTGCGTTTCTTCGACGCGCTTTATGCCAGCGCCACCCCCGACGATGTGCTGCGCGCCCGCGCCGACCAATTGGCGGGGCTGGCGGTGGCGGTGCATGCGCAAGCCGTCAAACGCGCGCCGGGCGCGAGCCATGTCGTGGCGCTGGACCATGCGCAGGAAACGGTGCTGGTCAGCATCAATGACGACCGGCCATTCCTGTTCGACTCCTCGCTGCAGGCGGTGATGGCGGGCGGCGGGCGCATACGCGCGGCCTATCACCCGGTAATCGAATGGAACGGCGTCCTCACCAGCGTCATCGCCCTGGTTTGCGACCCGCTGCCCGCGGAGATGCGCCAGAAGTTGATCGACTCCCTGCGCGAAACCTTCACCCAGGGCGCGCTTGCGGTGCGCGACTGGAAAGCGATGCTGGCGCGACTGGCGGCGGCGCGCAACGATTTGACCCGCCATCCGCCCCTGATCGCCGGACAGCGCGCCGATCTCACCGAAGATCTCGCCTTCCTGGACTGGCTGGCGGACAATCACTTCACCTTCCTGGGCGCGCGCGACTATATCCTGGGCAAGGATGGCGCCAACGGCATGCTGGAACCGGTCAAGGGCAGCGGCTTGGGCGTTCTTTCCGACGAACATACCCGCGTGATCCGGCGCGGCGGCGAACGCAGCGGCTTGACGCCGGAAGTGCGCGCCTTCCTCGACGCGCCCGAACCCATCATTGTCACCAAGAGCGCCACCCGCAGCCTGGTGCATCGCCGCGCCCATATGGATTATATCGGCATCAAGACTTTCGATCCCAACGGCCAGTTCATCGGCGAGCGCCGCTTTGTCGGCCTCTTCACCTCCAACGCCTATTCCACGCCGCCGCGCGCCGTTCCGCTTCTGCGCCGCAAGGTCGAAGCGGTGATGGCGCATGCCGGCCTTGCCCCGACCAGCCATAACGGCAAGGCCCTCACCCATATCCTGGACACCTTTCCGCGCGACGAGCTGTTCCAGATCTCGACCGACGAACTGTATGTGATCGCCACCGGCATCCTGCATATGGGCGGCTTGCCGCGGCTCAAGCTGTTCCTGCGCTTCGACCGTTTCGACCGGTTTGTTTCCGCTTTGCTGGTGGCGCCGCGCGATCATCTCACCGCCAAGCTTCGCGACGACATTCACGCTTTGTTGGCCAAGGCCTTGAACGGCCGCACCAGCGCCTCCGAGGCGTCGATCGATGAAGGCGCGCTGGTACGGCTGCATTTCATCATCGGCCGCAATGACGGTCCGCTGCCCAAAGTGGATGTGCGCGAATTGGAACGGCAGATTTCCGCCCTGCTCACCACCTGGGACGATCATCTTGCCAATGCGATGTGCGCCGCCCATGGCCGCGGCCAAGGCCTGGCCCGGCTGGCCGCGCTGAGCCCCCGTTTCTCTCCCGGCTATCGTGGCGCCTTTCCCGCCCATGAAGGCGCCGGCGACCTTGCCGCCTTGGAGGAACTTGCCGGCGCCAGCGACGGACTGAACCTGCGCGCCGGGGTGTGGCGCCGCGACGGCGATGCGGCGTCGGCCGTGCGCATGAAGCTTTATGTCCTGGGCGAGGTCTTGCCGCTCTCGGCCTCTTTGCCGGTGTTCGAGAATCTGGGCCTGAAAGTGATCGCCGAGGATTCTTTTCCGGTTTCCTTCAACCGGGACGGCGGCTGGCGGCAGGAAGCGGTGATCCTGGATTTCACCATGGAGCGCGCCGACGGCCTGCCGGCGAATATCGATCAGTTGCGCACGCCGCTCGAGGATGCGTTTCACGCCGTTTTGCGCGGGCAAGCGGAAAGCGACGATTTCAACCGGCTGGTGATCGGCGCCGGCCTGGAATGGCGCGACATCGCCATCCTGCGCGCGGTGGGAAAATTCCTGCGCCAGGCGGCAATGACCTTCAGCCTGACCTATATGCAGCAGGCGCTGGTGCGCAATCCGGACGTCGCGGCGCTTTTGGTGGCGCTGTTCCGCGCCAAGCATGATCCGGATTTTTCCGGCGAGCGCGCCACGGAAATGGAGGCGATCGAAAAAAATATCGCCGCGGCTTTGCGCGATGTGCCCTCGCTGGACGACGACCGCATCATCCGCCGTTTCAAGAATGTGATCGATGCGGTGCTGCGCACCAACTTCTTCCAGACGGTCGACGGCACCTCACGCCCCGCCATGGCGATGAAATTCGACTCCGCCAAGCTGGACGAATTGCCGGCGCCCCGGCCCTGGCGCGAGATTTTCGTTTATTCCCCGGCCCTGGAAGGCGTGCATCTGCGTTTCGGGCGCATCGCGCGGGGCGGCTTGCGCTGGAGCGACCGCCGCGAGGATTTCCGCACCGAAATACTGGGCCTGGTCAAGGCGCAGCAGGTCAAGAATGCGGTGATCGTGCCGGTGGGGGCCAAGGGCGGCTTTTTTCCCAAGCTGATGCCGCCCAATCCGACCCGCGAACAATTCATGGAAACCGGCATCGCCGCCTATAAGATTTTCATCAACGCCCTGCTGGACGTCACCGACAATCTGGACAAGGACGGCGCGATCGTGCCGCCGCCGCAGGTGCTGCGCCCGGACGGCGACGATCCCTATCTGGTGGTGGCGGCCGACAAGGGCACCGCCACTTTTTCCGACATCGCCAACGGCATCGCGCTGGAGCGCGGCTTCTGGCTGGGCGATGCCTTTGCCAGCGGCGGCAGCGTCGGTTACGACCACAAGAAGATGGGCATCACCGCCCGCGGCGCCTGGGAAGCGGTAAAGCGCCACTTCCGCGAACTGGGCACCGATATCCAATCCACCGATTTCACCGTGGTGGGCGTGGGCGACATGTCCGGCGACGTCTTCGGCAACGGC
>CBHTTW010000360.1:0-3303 GCA_966096025.1 uncultured Alphaproteobacteria bacterium
TTGGCCCCAAGGATGGGGAGGCCGAGGAGGCCTATCTGCGCAAGCTGGAATTCGCCTCCGTCGAGCTCAGCCTCAAGAACCTGATGACTTTTCCCTTTGTGCTGTCGGCGGTGGAAAAGGGCGAGTTGCAATTGCACGGCGCCTATTTCGGCGTCGCGTCGGGACGGCTGCTGGTCAGGAATGAACGTACTGGTGTGTTTGAACCGGTCGGCGATTAAGCCGTCTTCGCCGCCATCCGGCGCCAAAGCAAGGCTTCCGCCATATTGGCCAGCCAGCCATGCGGATTGGCGCCCACCGCCTTGATCACCATCTGCACCAGCTTCTGGATATGACGGCGGTGATAGACCGACATGCTGGCCTGGCCGGCGAGCCGGGAATATTTCTTGCGGTCATAAGGATTGGCCGCTTCGTCCCCAGGCAAAACATTGGCGCAGTAGTAGGAGTAGGCGAGCTCGTCGTCATCGCTTTCGCGCACCCGGCCCAAAGCGATCCAAAGCTTTTTCCAGAAGCCGATGTCCGGTTCCGCCTGATCGTTCAGGGTGTCGTAGAACAGCTTGTAGTGGCGGTATTCGTCGGCGGCGATGCGGCCGGCGATCTCTTTCAGAACCGGCTCGTCGGTGGCGTCGCGGATCGCCGTGTAATAGGAGGAGGTGCCCGACTCCACCACACAGCGGGCGATCATCTCGCCGCGGCGTGAGCCGCGGATCGAACCGGTGCCTTCCGCGAAATGGGCCGGGGTATAGCCTTTGCGGAAACGGGCAAAGGCTTCTTCCAGTTTGAAGCTGGGATCGGCGGTTTCGGCCCAGCGCCCCAGGGCGCGTCCATGCTGGGCTTCCTCGCGCCCCCATTGCTCGATCGCCGCAACGGTGGGGGAATTTGAGTCGGCGAAAACCCGCTTCAAATAGGTGACATAATCCGGTGCGTTATATTCCACCAACGCGGCCGCCTTGACGGCGCAAAGCAGCGCCGGCTCGACCTTTGAGGGGTCGAACAGCGACCAATGGATGTCGTCCATGGTCCAGCCCTGTTTGTAGACCGGTGCGACCGTCATAGGGGCTCCCAAATCCCGCAATCCCTTATACCAAATCTCATCCAGCCCGCGAAGCGGGGCACTGGAACAAGGGCTTAGCGCCCCTGGGGCTGTCTGTCTATTGGACCGGTTGCAACAATATTCCTGCTGGTATACAGTGTATACCATGCCCAAATCGACCTTGGAAACCCTCGTTTCATCGACGCAAGGCCGGATTTTTACCGCCGCCCGCCAGTTGTTCGACCAGGGCGGAGTGGAGGCGGTTTCGATGCGCCGGATCGCCGAAAAGGTCGGGATCACCCCCATGGCGATCTACAAGCACTATCCCGACAAGGACGCGTTGCTGAACGCCCTGATGCTGGACGGATTTGCGGCCTGGGAGACGCGGGTGGAGGCCATCCAGGTGCGCGAGCCCCTGGTCTGGCTGGATCGGGTCAACAACGCATTTCTGGATTTCGCGATCACCGAGCCGCGCCGCTATGAGGCGGCCTTTCTGCTGCGAGCGAGCCGCGCGCGCCAATATCCGCACGACTTCGCCGCCGGACGTTCGCCGGTGGTCAGCAAGATGCAGGCGCAACTCCAAGCCGCGCAGGCGGACGGGATCATCTGCGATCTGCCGGTGTCCGAGATTGCTTTGACCATTGCGGCGCTCAACCAGGGCCTGGTCGCGATGTATCGCGCCGGACGTTTCGCCGGCGAGGAGGAATTCCGCGCCGCCTATCGCGCCGCTACCCGCCACTGTTTTCGGTCTTTTCTCAAGGACGCCAAATGACCGCGCTGTTTTGCGCCGTGCTGAGCGGCGCGATGTTCTATTTCTCGCAAGGGTTGGAGGATGTCTGGTGGCTGGCCTGGTTCGCGCCGGCTCCGCTTTTGTGGTTGGCCTATGGCGAGACGCGAGGCTGGCCTCTGCGTTTGGCGGCCGTGGCGGCTTTTGCCTGCGGCCAAGCCTATATGGTGCAAAGCTATTGGGGGATGCTGCCGCCACTGGGCCTGGCGCTGATGATGTTCGGCGTGGGAGCGCTTTTTGCCGCTGCCATCCGGTTCGCGCAGCGCTGCCGGCGGAAACTACCGCCTCTCGCCGTCCTGTTCGCATTTCCCGCTGCCTGGACCAGCGTTGAATTCGTCATCAGCCTGATATCGCCGCATGCCACATGGGGCGCGCTGGGCTATTCGCAGGTTTCTTTTCCACCCGCGATCCAGATCGCATCGCTGTTCGGCCTGTACGCCATCACCTTCACCCTTTGTCTGTTTGCCAATGCGCTGGCGCTGTTGGCGCGCGGCGCGGGGAAGGCGGCGGTGCCCGGTCTGGCGGCCTGCGCGCTGGTTCTCGGCTTCGGCTGGCTTCACCTGAGTGAGCCGCACGGCAAAACCGTTCCGGTTGCGACGCTTTCGGATTGGGACGGCCGCGTCGCAAGCACGAAGAAACTCGACTATGCGGCTTCGCGCGCCATGGCGGAAAAATATGCCCAGGCCGCGCGCGAGGAAGCCGTGAAGGGCGCCCGCTTTATCGTCATTCCGGAAACCGCTTTGGCGGCCGATCCATCCTGGCGCGATCGGGCCCTTGCGCCGCTGGCCGAGGCCGCGAGTGAAAGCGGCGCCACCATTGTCGCCGGAGTGGTGCTGGTGAAGCCCTGGCGCAACACGGCCTTTTCCTTCCTGCCGGACGGCACGCAAAAGAGTTACGACAAGCGCCACCTGCTGCCGCCGGGAGAAAACAAGTTCACTCCCGGCGCGGGGGCCGGTCCGATAGGCGAGGGCCGCTCAGTCGCGATCTGCAAGGACCTGGATTTTCCCGCCACCTTGCGTAGCGACGCCCTGAAGGCAAAGGATCAGGACGGCATCCGGCTGATGGCGGTGCCCGCCAATGATTTCGTCACGGACGGCTGGATTCACGCCCGCATGGCGGTGATGCGCGGGGTGGAAAACGGCTTTGCCGTGGCGCGCTCTGCTTTCAACGGGGTTCAAACCATCTCGGATGCGCAAGGACGGGTGCTGGCACGCACCAGCACGGTGCAACCCGGCATGGTGCGGTTGTCGGCAGAGGTGCCGCTGGGGCCGGGCCCGACGCTTTACACAAAGATCGGCGATGTCTTCGCCTGGGCGTGTGTGCTGGCGGCTTTGGTGCTGGGTCTTTTCGCGCTTCGCAGGCCCCGTGAAGTGTGAGGCGCTGGCCTCAGGACCCAGAGCCGCCTAAAAAGCGGCCCTGACCAATTTCAGATCGTCGACCAACTGCGCCGCCTTCTGGCGGTCCGTGTCGGTCTTGGCGGCGATCT
>CBHTTW010000361.1:0-3284 GCA_966096025.1 uncultured Alphaproteobacteria bacterium
CCACAAGGGGAGAGGGAAAGCGACACCGCGCCCTTCCTTCTCCCCTTGTGGGAGAAGGTGGCCGCCGAGCGACAGTGAGGCGGACGGATGAGGGGTCATCGCTTGACTTCCCAGGTGGTGCCCTGCGGGCCGTCTTTCAGCACAATACCTTTGGCCAGCATCTCATCGCGGATGCGGTCGGATTCCTTGAAATCCTTGTTCTTGCGGGCGGCATTGCGGGCCGCGATGGCATCGGTGATGAAGACCGTGTCGACTTCCGTCTTATTGGCGATCTTCATCTGCACATTGGAGAAGCCCAGAAAGCCGAGCCCGCCGGCAAGCGCCATGTCATCGGCCTGGTGCAGCGAGGCGATGGCTGCCGGCGTGTTCAAATCGTCGGCCAGCGCTTCAAAGAAAGCGGCATTGGGCGCAGGGTCCGCCAGCGGCTCGGTGACCTCGTACCAGCGCTCCAGCATCTTCCAGCTTTCCTTCAGGCCCGCGACCGTGAAATCGATCGGCTGGCGATAATGGGTGCGCAGCATGTTGAAGCGCAACACCTCGCCCGGCCAATCGGCCAACAGATCGCGGATGGTGAAGAAATTGCCCAGGCTCTTGGACATTTTCTCGCCTTCCACCTGCAGGAAGCCGTTATGCATCCACACTTTCGCCAGAGGGTGGCCGTGATGGGCGCCCTCGCTCTGGGCGATTTCATTTTCGTGATGGGGAAATTGCAGGTCGATGCCGCCGCCATGAATGTCGAAGGTTTCGCCCAGATATTCGCCGGCCATGGCCGAACATTCGATATGCCAACCCGGCCGGCCACGGCCCCAGGGTGAATCCCAGCCGGGCAGCGCTGCTTCCGACGGTTTCCACAACACAAAATCCATCGCATTCTTTTTGTAGGGCGCCACTTCGACCCGCGCCCCCGCGAGCATCTCATCGAGCGACCGGCGCGACAGCTTGCCGTAATCGGCCTTGGACGAAACATCGAACAGCACGTGACCATCGGCGGCATAGGCGTGCCCGGCCACGATCAACTGCTCGATGATCTTGACCATCTGGGCGATATGGTCGGTGGCGCGCGGCGTCACGCTTGGCGGCAAATTGCCCAGCGCCGCGACGTCTTCTTCATAGATGCGCGCGGTTTCCTCGGTCAGCTCACGGATGGAGATGCCGCGTTCGGCGGCGCGGGCGTTGATCTTGTCGTCCACGTCGGTGATGTTGCGGACATAGGTGACATGCGCATCGCCATAGACATGGCGAAGCAGCCGGAACAGCACATCGAACACGATCACCGGCCGCGCATTGCCGATATGGGCAAAGTCGTAAACCGTGGGGCCGCAGACATACATGCGGACGTTTTTCGCGTCGATGGGCGCGAAATCATCCTTGGTCTTGGTCAGGGTATTGAACAGGCGCAGAGTCATGACGGGTCCGGTGAAGGAGAAGAAACTAGCAAATTTTGGGCGAGCAGAAGGGATTTTGCAGCGTTAGCTGCAAATAGAAATCCGAATAATGACGAAAGAGGACGTCACGCGGTTTTTCCTTCCAGGCGCGCAAGCGACCGCTCGCGCCCGATCAGGGGTAACAGTTTTTTGAGTTCGGGTCCATGCTCCTGGGCGGTCAACGCCAGCCGCAAGGGGTGAAACAGCCCCCTGCCCTTGGCCCCGGTTTCGGCGGAAACCGCCTTGGTCCAGGCGCCCCAGGTGCTTTCGTCCCAGGGTTCGAGGGGGAGCAACGCCGCCGCCTTGGCCGCCAGGCCCGCGTCCTCGATCACCGGCGTCACCGGGCCGCTGACCAGCCGGGCCATCTCGGCCACGTCCGACAATTTGGTGAGATTGGGCTTTATCGCGTCCCAGAAGGCTTCACCTGATATCCCTGGAATTGGCGGCACCTGTTTCGCCACCGCGCTATACGGTGTGATGTGCAGCAGCCGGGCGTTCAGTGCCGACAATTCATCGGGCACGAAATGCGCCGGGGCGCGGCCGATCTTGGAAAAATCAAATTCCGTCGCCAACTCGCCCAAAGTCAGGCGCGGCTCGACCGGATCACTGGTGCCGATCTTGGCGAGATAGGACGCCACCGCCATCGGCTCCACGCCATCGGCGCGCAACTGTTCCAGCGACAGCGAACCCAGCCGCTTGCTTAGCGCCTCGCCGCTGGCCCCGACCAATAACGGAAAGTGCGCGAATTTCGGCACCGGACCGCCCAGCGCCTGGAAGATTTCGATCTGGGCCGCGGTGTTGGTGACATGGTCCTCGCCGCGCACCACATGGCTGATCGCCATGTCGATATCATCGGCCACCGACGGCAGGGTATAGAGAAAGGCGCCGTCCTCGCGCACCAGCACCGGATCGGACATGGTGGCGGTGTCGATCTCGACCGGACCGCGCACCAGATCGGTCCAGTCCACTTTTTTGCGTGACAATAAGAAGCGCCAATGCGGCTTGCGCCCCTCCGCTTCCCATTTCGCCTTGTTGGCGGGCTCCAGCGAGGCGCGATTGTAGACCGGCGGCAGCTTGCGCGCCGCCAGCAGCGAGCGCTGGCGTTCCAACTCGCTTTCCGTTTCGTAACAGGGATAGATGCGCCCCGCCGCCTGCAGCTTGTAAAAGGCCGTGCTGTATTTCGTCAGGCGGTTGATCTGGCGGTCGGTGCCGTCATGCGTCAGCCCCAGCCAGGCCAGGTCGCGATAGATCGCTTCCTCGAACGCCTTGGTGGAGCGCGCCGCGTCGGTATCGTCGATGCGCAGCAGGAATTTGCCGCCCAGCTTTTTGGCGAACAGCCAGTTGAGCAAGGCGGTGCGGGCATTGCCGACATGCAGCAGGCCGGTGGGCGATGGCGCGAAACGGACTGTGATCACTAGCGAGCGTCCCGGAAAGCATTGGTGATGGGATAGCGCCGGTCGCGGCCAAAATTGCGGCTGCTGATCTTGACCCCGGGCGGGGCCTGGCGGCGCTTATATTCGGAAATATACAAAAGATGCTCCACCCGCTTGACGGTGGCGGGATCATAACCCCGCGCCACGGTATCCTCGAAACTGCATTCCCGCTCCACCAGGCATTCCAGAATACCGTCCAGGATATCGTAAGGCGGCAGGGAGTCCTGGTCGGTCTGGTTGGCGCGCAGCTCGGCGGTGGGCGGCTTTTCGATGATGCGCTCGGGGATCACGCGGCCCTGCGGCCCCAGGGCGCCGGCCGGCGAATGGGCGTTGCGCCAGTGGCTCAGCCGGAACACCTCGGTCTTGTAGATGTCCTTCAGCACATTATAGCCGCCGCACATGTCGCCATAGAGGGTGGCATAGCCCA
>CBHTTW010000362.1:0-3277 GCA_966096025.1 uncultured Alphaproteobacteria bacterium
CACAGGGCGTTATGGACCTTACGTACAACTTGGGGACGGCGAGAAACCCAAACGCAGCGGCCTGCCGCAAGGCACCGACAAGGCCGATGTCGATCTGGAGCTGGCGCTGAAGCTGCTGGCGTTGCCGCGTGAAGTGGGTCTGCACCCCGAAGACGGCAAGAAGATCACGGCCAACTTCGGCCGTTTCGGGCCCTATGTGAAGCATGACAATATCTATGCCTCCCTACCCTCGCCCGAGGATGTGTTCGAGATCGGCCTGAATCATGCCGTCACCCTTATTGCCGAGAAAAAGGCCAAGGGGCCTGGCCGCCGCGGCGCGCAAACTTTGAAAGATTTGGGCGCCGCGCCGGACGGCAAGCCGATCAAGGTGCTGAAAGGCAAGTTCGGCGCCTATGTCAGCGACGGCGAAACCAACGCCACGCTGCCGGAAGGCACCGAAATCGAAACGGTGACCATGGAACAGGCGCTGGCCTTGATCGCCGAGCGCGCGGCCCGATCTTCAGCAAAGGGGGGCGGCAAGAAGAAGAAAGCCAAGGCTGCACCCAAGCCAAAAGCAGAATCAAAAGCCAAGGCCGAAAAAGCCGACAAAACCAATGGCGCGGAAAAGAAGACCGCCGCCAAATCCAAAACCACAAACAAGAAGAAAGCTGCCAACGCCACGAAGGCGCAAGCAAAGCCGCAAGGCAAGCCGAGCAAGCCAAAAGTGCCCGCGCTGGCAGGTGATTAGAAACAATTGAAAAAAGAAAAACGACCCCAAAACACGCCCGCCATCGATAAGGCGCGCGTGCTCGAACTGCTGGCCGAAAATGCCGGCGCCAACAAACGCGATCTGGCGCGAATATTGGGCCTTAAAGGCTCGGACCGCATCCAGCTCAAACGCATCCTGAAAGACCTGGAAGCAGAAGGCGCCATCCAAGGCCGCCAGAAGAAAGGCTATGTCAAACGCGGCGAACTGCCGGATGTGGGCATTGTCGAAGTCAGCGGCGTGGATGGCGACGGTGAGACCTTGGCCCGGCCGCTGGCCTGGGACAGCAATGAAGCCCCGCCCATCGTCTATCTCATTCCACCCAAGGAGGGCGGCGCGCCGGCAATCGGCGACCGGCTGCTGGCGCGGTTGGAGCGGCATGGTGAAGCTTACGAAGCCCGCATCATCCGCCGCCTGGAGCGCGAAACCCAAAATCGCCTGATCGGCGTGTTGCGCGACGCGCCCGCCACCGGCTGGCGGCTGGTGCCGATCGACAAAAAGGCGCGCACCGAATACGCCCTGGACAAAGCCGACCTGGGCGGCGCCAAACACAACGAGCTGGTGGCGGCCGAACCCAAGCCGGGCCGCATCGCGGGCTTTTCCCGGGTCAAGGTTGTCGAGCGTATCGGCAGCATGGATTCCCCCAGGACCATCAGCCTGATCGCCATTCACGATCACGGCATTCCCACCGAATTTCCCAAAACGGTGATTGAGGATGCCAAGGCAGCCAAGCCGGTCGATCCGCGCGGAAGAACCGATCTGCGCGCCGTGCCGCTGGTCACCATCGATCCACCCGATGCCCGCGATCATGACGATGCGGTGTGGGCGGGGCCGGACGAGGATCCCGCCAATGCCGGCGGCCATGTCGTGCTGGTCGCCATCGCCGATGTCGCCCATTACGTCACACCGGGCTCGGCGCTGGACAAGGAAGCGCTCAAGCGCGGCAACAGCGCCTATTTCCCCGACCGGGTGGTGCCGATGCTGCCGGAGGAACTCTCCGCCGATCTTTGTTCGCTCAAGGAAGGCGTGGACCGGCCATGCCTAGTGGCGCGCATGATATTCGACCGCCATGGCCACAAGAAAAGCCACGTCTTCCAACGCGCCGTGATGCGCTCGGCGGCGCGGCTGACCTATGCCCAGGCGCAAGCCGCCTTCGACGGCAATCCACACGACGGCATGACCGATACCGTCAAAAAGACCTTGGGCGATGTGTGGGCGGCCTATAAGTCCCTCACCGTTGCGCGGGGCAAGCGCGATCCGCTTGATCTTGATCTGCCCGAACGGCGCGTGATCCTGGGCGCGGACGGCAAGGTTGCCTCCATCGCCTATCGCGAACGGCTGGAATCCATGAAGCTGATCGAGGAATTCATGGTCCTGGCCAATGTCGCCGCCGCCGAGGCGCTGGAAAAAGCCAAGACCCCGCTGATCTACCGGGTGCATGACACGCCGTCGAAGGAAAAACTGTTCGCCTTTTCCGATTTCCTGCGCACCCTCAATATCAGCTTCGCCAAGGGCCAGGTGATGCAGCCCGGCGCCTTCAACCGCATTCTGGCGGGCGCCAAAGGCAGCCCGCACGAAGCGGTGATGAACGATGTGGTGCTGCGCTCCCAGGCGCAGGCGATCTACGATCCCGCCAATATCGGGCATTTCGGCCTCAATCTGGCAAAGTATGCCCACTTCACCTCGCCGATCCGCCGCTATGCCGACCTGATCGTGCATCGCGCCTTGATCAAGGCCTTCCAGCTGGGTGACGATGGCTTGACCGACCGCGAAATGGCGGGGCTGGGCGGGGTTGCCGAGCACATCACCATGACCGAGCGCCGCGCCATGGCGGCGGAGCGCGACTCCACTGACCGCTATGTCGCCGCCTTTATGGAAGGCAGGATCGGCCAGACTTTCGACTCCCGGGTCACCGGCGTCACCCGCTTCGGCCTGTTTGTGCGGCTGGCGGAATTGGGCGCGGAGGGGTTGATCCCCATCCGCTCCCTGGGCTCGGACTTTTTTCATCATGACGAAAAGCGCCAGGCGCTGGTCGGCCAGCGCACGCGGATCAGTTACGGCATGGGCGATGTGCTGGCGGTGAAGCTGATGGAAGCGGCGCCTCTCACCGGCGGGCTGAGATTCGAGCTGGCGGACGGGTCCGGCGGCGGCCCGCGCCGGAGCGGCAAACCGCCCTCCGGGCGGCCCGGAAAACGCCCCGGCAAGGACCGATTTCGGGGAAAAAAGCGCTAAAAAGCAGGGACTTGGCCGCAAGTCCTTGACAGACAAGGGCCCTATCGGCCATTACCCGCCCCCTCGACCTGCCTTTCTTGGAGCATCCCATGGCGAAGCCGACCACCGCGAAGATCCGCCTCAACAGCGAGACCGGCTTTTTCTATGTCACCAAGAAGAATACCCGCACCATGACCGAGAAATTCTCGATCAAGAAGTACGATCCGGTGCTGCGCAAGCATGTCGAGTTCAAGGAAGGCAAGATCAAGTAGGCATCCCGCGTTCGGGCATGTAGCCTTCGGCGCGCATGCAGCGCGCCCT
>CBHTTW010000363.1:0-3263 GCA_966096025.1 uncultured Alphaproteobacteria bacterium
TGGCGGAGTTCCGGGTGATCGGCCCGACCCGCAACCAGGACGGCTGGTATGAGGCGTTTGACGTCAAACCCGGCGAAAAATACTTTCTGCCGCCCAATGAGCGTGTCCGCATCTGGTAAGCGGAATTAATTCGCCTACACTTGTAATAGATCGCCTGCGGTTGTAAGGAAAAGGGGTTGGGTTGCTCTGGCTGCGCCGGGGTGATGGGCCTTGAGAAGGAGCGCATCGATGCCTCAGGCCTTTATCAATCGCATCGCCACCGCCGCCCCGCCCCATGATGTGCATGACACGTTTCTGCGCTTCGGCCAGGCGATGTTGGCGCACGAGCCGCGCCGGCAGGCGCTGTTCAACCGCATGGCCGAGCGCAGCGGCATTGCCCATCGTTATTCCTTCCTGGAACCGGATTCAGCCGGAGGCGTGGTGGACACCGAAGGCTTCTACCGGCGGGGCGCCTTTCCCGACACGGCGGCGCGAATGAAGAAATTCGAGGCCTGCGCGCCTGAACTGGCCGTCGCGGCCGCCGAGAAGCTGCTGGCGGGCGAGGACCGCTCGCGCATCACCCATATCGTGGTGACCAGCTGCACTGGCCTGTCGGCGCCGGGCATCGACCTGGACGTGATCGAGCGCTGTGGCCTGCCCACCACCACCGAACGCACCATGGTGGGTTTCATGGGCTGCTATGCGGCGATCAATGCGCTGAAACTGGCGCGGCATATCGTGCGCTCCGAGCCCAAGGCGCGGGTGCTGGCGCTGAACCTGGAACTCTGCACCCTGCATCTGCATGAGACCGACGATCTGGAAGAGATTCTGTCTTTCCTGCTGTTCGCCGATGGTTGCGCCGCGGCGCTGATTTCCGCCGATCCGGTGGGGGTGGAGATGAAATCCTTCCGCGCCGCCCTGGTGCCCAATACCAAGGAGTTGATCCGCTGGAATATCCGCCAGCAGGGATTCGACATGGTGCTGTCGGGCGGTGTGCCGGGCGCCATCCGCAATGCCCTGACCCATGCGCGTGACGATATATTGGGCGGCGCCAACGACATCGAGCTGTGGGCGGTGCATCCCGGCGGGCGCACCGTGCTGGACGCGGTGGAGCAGGCCTTCGGCCTGCCGCCCGAGGCGCTGAAGGCGTCGCGCGGTGTGCTGCATGATTACGGCAACATGTCGTCGGGCACGGTGATGTTCGTGCTGGACCGGATCATGCGCGAGGCCGATCCCGGCAAGAACGGCTGCGCCATGTCTTTCGGGCCCGGCCTGGTGGCCGAAACCATGATGTTCCGCATGGCGGCGTGATGCGGGCCCTGATGCCGGAAATGCTGGATTTCCTGGCTCCGGATGATCCCCGGGCGCAGCGCTCGCGCCGCGACCTGGCGCGCATCAATTGGGTGATGCGCCAAAGTGCGATCATGGCCGGAGCCTTGGCGGAATTGCCTGCGCCCAAGCTGCTGGCTGATCTGGGCGGTGGCGACGGAAGATTTCTTCTCAGCGTGGCGGAGCGGCTGGCGGGGCGTTGGTCCGGCGTGCGCGTGGTCATCCTGGATCGCCAGACTATCGTGAGCGAGACCACCCGCGCCGGATTTGCCGCCCTGGGCTGGCGCTGCGAGGTCTTGCAGGGCGACATCTTCGAGACTTTGCCGCGCCTTGCGCCCGATATCGTCACCGCCAACCTGTTTTTGCATCATTTCGAGGATGCGGCCTTGGCCCGGCTGCTGGCATTGGTCGCCGCGCGCAGCCGCGCCTTTGTCGCTTGCGAGCCGCGCCGCTCGGCCTTCGCGCTGTTGGGGGCGCGATTGGTGTTTGCCTTGGGCGCCAATGACGTTACCCGCCATGACGCGGTGGCCAGTGTGCAGGCAGGGTTTCACGATCTGGAATTGTCGATGCTGTGGCCCAAGGATCGCGCCTGGATCTGCCGCGAACGCGGCGTATTCCCCTTCAGCCAGCTCTTCCAATCCCATGCGCTGTGACGCGCTGATCATCGGCGCCGGACCCGCCGGGTCGTCGGCGGCGCGATTGCTGGCGCGGGCGGGGCGCAGCGTGGTGCTGGTCGAGAAAAGCCGCTTTCCCCGCCGCAAAGTCTGCGGCGAGTTCATATCCGCAACCACCATGCCGGTGCTGGACGCTTGCGGCGTGGCGGAAGCGTTCGATGCCGCCGCCGGGCCCCTGGTGACGCGGGTCGGCGCTTATGCCGGTGACGCGATGCTGACCGCCCCGGCGCATAAAAATTGGGGCCGGGCGCTGGGACGCGAGCATCTGGACACCATGCTGCGCGATGCGGCCCTGGCCGCGGGCGCGGTGCTTTTGCAGCCGGCCGAAGTCACAGATCTGCGGCGGACGGCGCAAGGTCCGGTCTGTGTGCTGGATGACGGGCGCGAAATCGCCGCCGCCACCGTGATCGCCGCTTGCGGTTCCTGGAATGCCAAAGGTCCCTTTGCGATAGCGGATACCGGTCTGGCCGCATCCGACCTTTTTGCTTTCAAGGCGCATTTCCGCAGCAGCGCCTTGGCGTCCGGATTGATGCCGCTGCTGGCTTTTCCCGGCGGCTATGGCGGGCTGGTGCACAGCGATGACGGGCGTACCTCCTTGTCCTGCTGCATCCGCCGCGATGCGCTGGCGCGGGCGCGCGCCCGTCATGGCGGCAAGGCGGCGGAAGCGGTGCTGGCGCATATATTGGAGACCACCAAAGGGGCGCGCCTGGCTCTGGGCGATGCGGTGTTGGAAGGAAGTTTCCTGGCCACCGGGCCGATCCATCCCGGCATTCGCAAGCGCCAGGACGGCGCCGTCTTCTTCACCGGCAATATCGCGGGCGAGGCCCATCCGGTGATCGCCGAAGGCATCAGCATGGCGATCCAGTCTTCCGGCCTCTTGGCGCAATTGCTGATCGCGGGACGCGCCGAAGACTATGCGGAAGAATGGAAAGGCCGCTTTGCACTGCGTATCCGCGCCGCTTCGCTGTTCGCGAATCTGGCGATGAACGGCGCCGGCCGGTTTGCCGGATCGGCGCTACTGCGCGCCGCGCCGGGCCTGCTCGATTTTGGCGCGCGGATCAGCGGCAAGGCGCCCCTGGCGGCCTAGAGCAAGTTGGGGCCAGATTGAAGCGACTGCGTTGGGTTGCGGCGAGGCGATCCGCCAGGAGCCGCGCGAAGGGCGTATCGGCAATACGGTCGAGCGCGGCGACACCGCGGGCGCCCGCCGCAACCCAACCCGAAGGGCCGGGGTCTTTTGCGTCATGGGTTCGTCGAAAGGCTTGCCCGTATTCCCTATACGGG
>CBHTTW010000364.1:0-3262 GCA_966096025.1 uncultured Alphaproteobacteria bacterium
TGCTGCCCTGTTAACCGGTCAGCGCGAAAATAAACGGCCGGGTCGAAGACCCGGCCATTTTCATTTTAGAAGGACAAATACATCAGTCGTCGCGCCACGCGTCGCGTGGCAATTCAACCCGGGGTCGCTGCGACTTCCCTAGTCGTCGCGATAAACCTTCTCGCGCCGCTCATGCCGCTCCTGGGCCTCGATCGACAGGGTGGCGATCGGCCTGGCATCCAGCCTTTTGAGCGAGATGGGCTCGCCGGTTTCCTCGCAGAAACCGTAGGAGCCATCCTCGATCCGGCGCAGCGCCGCGTCGATCTTGGCGATCAGTTTGCGCTGGCGGTCGCGGGTGCGCAGTTCCAGCTGGCGCTCGGCCTCGGTGGAGGCGCGGTCGGCGAGATCGGCATGCGGCACTGTTTCGGCCTGGAGATTCTGGATGGTCTCGCGGCTTTCCTTGAGGATTTCGTCTTTCCACAGATTGAGCTTGCGGCGGAAATATTCGCGCTGGCGCTCATTCATAAAGGGCTCGTTTTCCGACGGGCGATAGTCGGCAGAGACCTGGGTTCCCATGCACACTCCCTTCGACGCAAGAAGGCGGGAGACTCAAACAAAACCGCCCTTGAGGGCCGGGGTTATAGCGGCGGCGGCCCCCCCGCCGCAAACAAATTTGATGGCTCCGGCAAGCGGTGCACAGAAATGCGGCAGATAGGGTAAAAGCCTCGCTTTTTAGGGCCTTTTTAAGCCCAAAAGCCGGGCCATTTGCAGCGGGCGGAACTGTCAGCAAGTCACCATCAAGGCGTCATAAAAAGTTTTTGCGCCGATACGAGACTCTGCGCCGGCAGGGCGTTTACAGTTTTGTCGCACTGCACAATTCCTGGAGACCCGCATGAACACCGCATTTGAGCAAGACGAAACTGTTTCCCAGCTCGGTCAAAGCCTGGCGCACACCGCCGAAAGCGGACGCGCCTTGGCCCAAGAAATCGCCCACTTCGCCAAGGATGAAAGCCTGCGTTTCGTAAACCTGCGTTTGGAGCGCAACGGCGCGGCGTTGGACAGACTGCAAAACTGTCAGGGCATTCCCGGTCTGATCGGTGTGCAGCAGGAATGGCTGCGCGATCTGCTGCAGGACTATACCAGCCAAAGCATGCGCTGGATGGGCGCTTGGCGCGGGCTGGCCCGCAATGTGATGGAGACGGCGGCTGAAAATACCGCCGGGACCATTGATCGGGTGCAGGATGAAGCCGGCGATATGATGCACCAGGCGGAGGATGCGACCCGCAGTGCCGAAAGCACGAGTTATCAGGCCGTGCAGCAAGCCAATGAGCAGGTGGGCAACATCATCCAAGACACGAATAACAACTACGTCCAGCACTGATCGCCTTGGCATCGCAACGAAAAAGGCCCGCCAGAAGGCGGGCCTTTTTGTTGCGATGGTTGCGGGGGCAAGATTTGAACTTGCGGCCTTCAGGTTATGAGCCTGACGAGCTACCGGGCTGCTCCACCCCGCGTCACGAGAGGCGGGGGATATAGGCCATGCCTCACCCCCTGTCCAGGGCTGGATTTCTTGTCGGATTTCAGGGCTTTAGCCCCCTCTTAGGCGGACTTTAAGGGTGCCCCCCCTAATCAGGCGGGGTCACCGTCCGGAGCACCCCATGCGTCTGTTGCTTTCTGTCCTGGCCTTGGCGGCCGGACTGGCCTCGCCCGCTTGCGCGCAATCCTCTTGGGACATGTTCGATGGCGGCAAGCTTTTGGCCACTGGTGGTGTCTCTCAAGTCGAGGGCGCAGGCGGCGGCGGCCTGGCCAATTGGGCCTTGATCACCGGCTATGGCACGCGTGACGGCATCGGCGGCAATGTCCACTACACCGCCGTGCCGCTGCCTGATTACAGCTTGCAGAGCGCGGGTGTGGCGGTCGGTCTGTTCGACCGGTTGGAGCTTTCCTATGCCTGGCAGGAATTCGACACACAGGATGTCGGCGCCGCTTTGGGCCTGGGCCGCGGCTTTACGTTTCACCAGAATATTTTCGGCGCCAAGCTCAAGCTGGTGGGCGACGCGGTCTATGACCAGGACAGCTGGCTGCCGCAAATTTCCATCGGATTGCAGCACAAGGAAAACGATCGCGGCGCGGTCATCGCCGCGGTCGGCGGCAAAGGCAGTGTCGGCACCGATTACTATATCGCCGCCAGCAAATTGTTTTTGGAACAGAGTCTGTTGTTCAATGTCACCGTGCGCGAAACCAAGGCCAATCAGTTCGGCATCCTGGGTTTCGGCGGCGACAAGCATAACGACTATTCCACCCAGTTCGAAGGCTCGGCCGCCTATCTGATCAGCCGCCGCTTTGCGGTCGGCGCCGAACTGCGCACCAAGCCCAGCAATCTCGGCGTTGCCCATGAAGGCGCGGCCTGGGACTTGTTCGCCGCCTATTTCTTCAACAAGAACCTCTCTCTCACCGCCGCCTATGCCGATCTGGGCAATCTGGTGATCCGCAACAACCAGCAGGGTGCTTATCTCTCCCTGCAAGCCGGCCTGTAAGGAGTCCCGCGATGAAATGCCTGCCCGCGCTTTCGCTCCCGCTTTTCCTGCTTTTCCTGAACCCGGCTCATGCCCAGGACACGTTGTTCGCCGATATGGGCGGGCAGGCGGGCATCGACAAAATCGTCGATGCCTCGGTGGACAATTATCTCGCCGATGACCGCATCAAGGCGATTTTCGATGAATCCAACATCGACAGGCTGCGCGAACAGTTCAAGGTCCAGTTCTGTCAGGTTGCCGGCGGCCCTTGTCAGTATAAGGGCCATGACATGGCCATCGCGCACAAGGGGTTGCACCTGACCAATGCGAATTTCAACGCGGTGGTGGAAGACCTGCAGGCCGCGATGGACAAGGTCGGCCTGGCTTTTGCCACCCAGAACCGTTTCCTGGCGCGGTTGGCGCCGATGCAGCATCAGGTGGTGAGCAAATGAGAAAGTCTTTGCTGCTTCTGTTGCTGTTGACGCCGGTCGTTGCCGTGGCGCAGACCGGCCATACCATTGTGCAGAAGAATCGCCGTTTCAACCTCGCCGAGATTGCGATCAAGCGTGGGGAGAGTTTGACCTTCACCAATGCCGATGAGTTCATCCATCAAATGTATGTCGACGGCCTGTTCGATTCCGATGAGCGCCTACCGGGACAGAGTTTGACCGAGGATTTTCCCAAGACCGGCACCTTCGAAGTCCGTTGCCACATTCATCCCAAGATGAAGCTGGTGGTGCGGGTGAACTAGGCCGCAGCGGGGAATC
>CBHTTW010000365.1:0-3260 GCA_966096025.1 uncultured Alphaproteobacteria bacterium
TCGATATTGCGCGCCGCGCCGAAGAAGCGCTTGGGGCGCTGCAGGGCATTGGCGTCCACGCCGCCGGTCAAGACCTTGCCCGATGACGGAACCACGGTGTTGTAGGCGCGGCCCAAGCGGGTGATGGAGTCCAAAAGGATGATCACATCGCGCTTGTGCTCGACCAGGCGCTTGGCCTTTTCGATCACCATTTCCGCCACCTGGACGTGACGCGTCGCCGGTTCGTCGAAGGTCGAGGAGATAACCTCGCCCTTCACGGTGCGCTGCATGTCGGTGACTTCTTCCGGGCGTTCGTCGATCAGAAGCACGATCAGGAAGGCTTCGGGATGATTGGCGGCGATCGCCTTGGCGATATTCTGCAGGATCACCGTCTTGCCGGTGCGCGGCGGCGCGGTGATCAAGGCGCGCTGGCCCATGCCCTGCGGCGCCACAATGTCGATCACCCGGCCGGTCTTGTCCTTGATGGTGGGGTCTTCCAGTTCCATCTTCAGCCAGCGCGTCGGATAGAGCGGCGTCAGATTGTCGAAATGGACCTTGTGCTTGATCTGCTCGGGGTCCTCGAAATTGATGGTCGTGACCTTGAGCAGGGCGAAATAGCGCTCGCCTTCCTTGGGGGCGCGGATCGGGCCCTCGGCGGTATCGCCGGTGCGAAGGCCGAAGCGGCGGATCTGGGACGGGGAAACATAGATATCGTCGGGGCCGGGCAGATAGTTGGATTCCGGCGAGCGCAGGAAGCCGAAGCCGTCCTGCAGAATTTCCACCACCCCGGTGCCGGTGATCTCGACCTCGCGCTCGGCAAGTTCCTTGAGGATGGCGAACAGCATGTCCTGCTTGCGCATGGAGGATGCGTTCTCGATCTCCAGTTCCTCGGCAAAAGCCAGCAGGTCGGCGGGTTTTTTGTTCTTAAGGTCCTGCAGCTTCATCGCTTGCAAGCCATCTTGGACGGTCATGGGAGGCACCTAAACGAAAGGGGGGGATAGCTCGATGAACGAAAGGCGCTCTGCCCGGACGCGATCATCGAAGAGGTTGGTTCTGACCCGTTACCCGTTTCCGGTCCGCGTCCCCTTCAAACTTGGGGCCCGCGCAGGTCAATCAGACGGGAGGTTTATAGCCTGATTTGTGAAGCTTGCAAATATCCCCGTATTTCCCCTTATCCGGGGGTGGCCGCAATTAATATTTCACGCGGTTCATCTGCCTGCCGCTATTGGAACGGCTTGACCTTAACCAAAATCACGATCAGCACCATCAACAGCGCCGGCACCTCGTTGACGATGCGGTAGAAGCGCGCCGAATGGGTGTTGCGGTCTTCGGCAAAGGCGCGCCAGCAACGCACGAACAGTCCATGCATGGCGCTGAGGATGATCACCAGCACGAATTTGATCTGAAACCAGCTATCCATATAGGCGCCGGTCAGCCAGGCCAGCAGCAGCCCCAAAATCCACACGGCGGTCATCGACGGATTGATGATCGCCTTGAGCAGGCGGCGTTCCATCACCTTGAAACGCTCGCTGGAGTCCGATCCCGGCGCCGCCTCGGTGTGATAGACGAACAGGCGCGGCAGATAGAGCATGCCCGCCATCCAGGCGATGACCGCGATGATATGAAGGGCCAGAAACCAGGGAATATAGTTGGACAGCTCGTTGCGCAGCGCCTCCATCATCCCTCGCTAAACCCGCAGCATTTTTGCCCAGCCGGGCAGATGCGCCCATCGCCGCTGGTGACAGTCTTGCCGTCCAAGGCGCGGCGCACAAGCTGTGCCAGCCCGTTGATGAAATCGCTCTGGGTTCCGACCGTGGCGGCGCGGCGGTAATCGGGCACCCCCGCCTCGGCCGCCAGCTTGCGATATTCGATGTCCAGCTCCACCAGGGTTTCGGAATGTTCGCTGACAAAAGCGATGGGGGCGATAATCACACCCTTGCCGTCCTTGCCGGCGCGAATGATCTCACTATCGGTGGCGGGGCCGATCCATTCCAGCGGGCCGACCCGGCTCTGGTAGCAGACAACCGGCTCCAATTCCGGCCGGTTCAGCGCCCTGACCACCGCAGCCGCGCTTTGCTCGACCTGCTGCTGGTAGGGGTCGCCCTTGGCGACGATGCGTTTGGGAAGGCCATGCGCCGACAAAAGCAGGCGATAGCCAGCGCCCGGCTTCAGATCGCCGGCCGCCTCAGAGATTTTTGCCGCGGCGCTGGCGACAAAGCCCGCTTCGGTGGGATAGCAGCAGACCCGGGAGGTGGGGGCTTTCAGCCCCGCCTTTTTCGCTGCCCGGGCCCAATCCTTCAATGATGAGGCGGTGGTGGTGGTGGAATATTGCGGATAAAGCGGCAAGAGCACGATCTGGTCGGGGGCAAAGGCCTTAACCGCCCGCGCCGCGCCGTCGCTGAAGGGGTGCCAGTAGCGCATGGCGACAAAGGCCTTGGCCTCCACCCCATCTCCTGACAAGACGGTTTGCAGTTCATTGGCCTGTTTGCGGGTTTCCTCGAAAATAGGGGAGCGGCCGCCGATATGGTCATAGATCTTGCGCGCCACCGGGGCGCGGCGCCGGGCGATCAGCCAGGCCAAGGGCAGGCGCAGGAGCGCCGGCAGGGAGATGATCGCGGCATCGGAAAACAGATTGCGCAGAAACGGCCGCACCGCTTCCGGGGAATCCGGCCCACCCAAATTGAACAGGATCACTGCTAATTTTTTTGGCGCGAGCTTCATCCCCGGATACGCTTCAGCAATTGTTCGACATGGGCGATGGGCGTCTCGGGTAGAATGCCATGGCCCAGATTGAAGATATGCGGCTTGCCGCTGGTGGCCGCAAGAATGTCATCCACCGCCCGGTCCAGCGCCGCGCCGCCCGCGATCAGGGCGATGGGATCAAGATTGCCTTGCAGGGCACAATCCAAATTCGCCGATGCCCAAGCCATGGGCGCGGCGGTGTCCAGCGAAACCGCGTCCACCCCCGTCGCCCGCACATAGTCCTGGTATCCCGCCAAAGTGGCGGCGCGGGGAAAGCCGATGATCCTGGCATTGGGGCGCGCCGTGCGAACGGCGGCAACAATCTTTTTGGTCGGCGCGATCACCACGGTGTCGTACAGCGCCGCCGGCAAGCCGCTGGCCCAACTGTCGAAGATCTGCACCGCATCGGCGCCGGCATCCAACTGCCGGATCAGATGGAAAGCGATACATTCCCCCAAAATATCCAAAAGGGCTGCGAAGCCCTGTGGATCACGATAGGCCCATAGCTTGGCGGCCTTCTGCTCATCACCGCCCGCGCC
>CBHTTW010000366.1:0-3259 GCA_966096025.1 uncultured Alphaproteobacteria bacterium
AGGATGCGGTTGCCGAGGCGATTTTGCCCGCCGTCAGCCGCCGTTTCGATCTGTAACGCGTTCGATCTATACGGGCTAGCGTCCCGATCCCGAAATTCGCTCGGCCTCTATATCGGGCTCTGGACGAATTTCGGGATCGTAAGGACGCTAGCAAATGATTGATCCTAGTGTCGTTTTGGTTTCGAAGTTCGCTTGGAGCCTGATATCAATGATACTGCGAACTTCGAAACCACGACACTAGGTATGGCCAAGCGTTCCGCGACCTCCGAACCCAATGACAGCGACCGTATCGAGGGATTTGCTCATCCCCGGGAACGCTTCGATCTGCTCGGTCAGGATGTGGCCCTGGGCCGCGCCGCCCGGGCGCTGCGGGCAGGGCGTCCGCCCAGCGCCTGGCTGATCACGGGGGCGCCCGGCATCGGCAAGGCCACTCTGGCTTACCGGATTGCGCGCTATCTGCTCGCTTATGGCGCCAGTGATGCCGGCGCCGAGGATTTGTCGCTGCCGCAAGACCATCCGGCGGCGCGGCAGGTGATGGCCCAATCCCATCCCGGGCTGTTGGTGCTCAAGCGCGCCGTCAATCCCAAGACCGGCAAGTTGATGACCGTGTTGTCGGTGGACGAAATTCGCCGGCTGGCGGATTTTTTCGGCATGACCAGCGGCGCGGGCGGCTGGCGCGTCGCCATTGTCGATACCGCCGACGACATGAACGACAATGCCGCCAATGCGCTGCTCAAGATGCTGGAAGAGCCGCCCGGCAACGCCATGCTTCTGCTCCTGTCCAACACGCCGGGCCGGCTGTTGCCCACCATACGTTCGCGCTGCCAGCGGCTGGATTTGCGTCCCCTGGATGAGGCGGTTCTGCAAAAGGCGCTGGCGCGGGAGCTGCCGGATAGCAGCGCCGCCGAGCGCGCTTCCCTGGCGCGGCTTTCCGGCGGCAGTATCGGCGCGGCGCTGACCCTGGCCAGCGGCGACGGCGCGGTACTGGCCCAGGAAGCCGACCGACTGATCGATCAGGCGAAAGATCCCGATCTGTTGGCGCTGCTGGCTTTGGGCGAAAAGCTGTTTCGCATCCGCGATGGGCTGGAATTGTTCGGCGGCTTCCTGACGCAATCCCTGTCGGACCGGATCCGGGCGCGGGCGCACCAAGGCGCGCGCGGTTTGGACCGCTGGGTGGCGCTGTTGGGACGCATCGAACAGGCTATGGCGCGCGCCACGAACCTCAACCTGGAACCGCGCCAGGTGGTGCTCAGCACGGCGCGGGACATGTCGCGGGTGGCGCGGGGCGGCGGCCTCTAATGCCCGAAAATTATCTGGTCGACAGCCATTGCCATCTGGATTTTCCCGAATATGCCGATCAGTTGGATCAGGTGGTGACGCGTGCCGCCGCCGCCGGGGTCGGCGTGTGCCTCAGCATCGGCACCGAGCTGAAACGCTTTCCCGGCGTGCGGGCGGTGGCGGAAAAATTCCCCAATGTCTGGTGCAGCGTCGGGGTGCATCCCCACGAATCCGAAAAGGAATTGCTGGACGATGAAGCCGCCCTGATCCGCGAGGCGGCCCATCCCAAGGTGGTGGGGATCGGCGAAACCGGCCTGGACTATTATTACGAACATTCACCGCGTGGTCCCCAACAGGCCAATTTCCGCAGTCATATCGCGGCGGCGCGGCAAACCGGATTGCCGGTGATCGTTCATACCCGCGACGCCGACGACGACACCATCGCCATATTGCAAGATGAGATGGGCAAGGGGCGCTTCACCGGCCTGATCCATTGTTTCACCGGCACGCAAAAATTGGCGGATGCGGCGCTGGATATGGGCCTGTCGATTTCGGTTTCCGGCATCGCCACCTTCAAGAATTCGCAGCCCTTGCGCGATGTGATCCAAAGCGTGCCGCTGGGCCGGCTGCTGGTGGAAACCGATGCGCCGTTCCTCAGCCCCGTGCCCCATCGCGGCAAGACCAACGAGCCGGCCTTTGTCGTCCATACCGCCAAAATGCTGGCCGAGCTCAAGGGCGTGACCCAAGAGGAGTTGGCCAAAGTCACGACCGACAATTTTTTCCGCCTGTTTTCCAAGGTGCAGCGCCCCGCGCCGGAAGGCGCGAAAGAAATCAAGCCATGACATTGGAAGTCCGCATTCTTGGTTGTGGTTCCTCGGGCGGCGTGCCGCGTTTGGGCGAGGGCTCTCCCAATTGGGGCGTTTGCGATCCCAAAAATCCCCGGAACCGCCGCTTGCGCTGCTCGATCCTGGTAACGCAGCGCGGGAGCGGCGGCGAAACGCGGGTTCTGGTGGACACGTCCCCGGACCTGCGCGAGCAATTGCTGACCGCCGGTGTGGGAAAGCTGGACGGCGTATTGATCACCCACGACCATGCCGACCAGCTTCACGGGCTGGACGATCTGCGGGTCGTCACCATGAACATGAAACGCCGCCTGGATCTGTGGAGCGACCATCACGGCCTGGCCGGGATACGCAGGAAGTTCGGCTATTGCTTCGAGGCGCCCGCCGGCAGCGATTACCCGCCCATCCTCAACGCCCATGAGATTGCCGAGCCCTTTGTCGAATTCGATATCCCCGGCGCCGGTGGACCGGTTGCGGTGTCGTCCTTCGGCCAGCGTCATGGCCGCATCCGCAGCCTGGGCTTCCGTTTCGGGCCGTTCGCCTATTCGCCGGATGTGGACGGGCTGGACGAAGACGCCTTCGCCGCGCTGGCGGGTGTGGAGTGCTGGATCGTCGATGCCTTGCGCCACACGCCCCATCCCAGCCATGCCCATCTGGCGCGCACCCTGGAATGGATCGCGCGGGTCAAGCCCAAGCGCGCCGTGCTGACCAATATGCATGTCGACATGGATTATGAATCGCTGAAACGCGAATTGCCGCCCGGCGTGGATCCGGCTTTTGACGGCATGGTATTGACTCTGGAAAAGTGAAACGGGCCCAGACTGCCTCCCCCTGCGCGCGCGAAGCGCGCTTGCATAGGGGGAGGCGGCCGTAGCAGCGCTTGCGGGCGCGCAGGCGTTAGACGGAGCGCCACAAGCAAGCTGCGAAGGCCGGAGGGGGCGACGACTACTGCGTGGCGTTGGCGTCCTCGCCATAATTGTGCAGCATGGTCGGGCTGCGGTTGAAAGCCAGCCGCGTGTCCATCTGTCCCGGCGCCCAGCTGGCGCGGTGGAAGCGTCCGGGCAGGGCGAGAACGATATCGCCGGCCTGGCTTTGGATCAGGCCCTTGCCTTCCATCTCATAGGCGATCTTGCCTTCCA
>CBHTTW010000367.1:0-3257 GCA_966096025.1 uncultured Alphaproteobacteria bacterium
GGCCACACCGCGGGCGTCCGCCGCAATCCAACCCACAGGGCCGGGGTCGTGTGCGTCGTCGGTTCGTCGAAAGGCTTGCCCGTATTGCCTATACGGACTGCGCCTTTCTCCTGCCCACGTCACAAAATCCCTCCGGCGCAGCGGTTTAATCTGGTCCCAACTTGCTCTCGACCTGCGCTCGTGCTTTGCAAGCCTTGCCTGCCATGCAAGATTGCCCGCCCATGGAGACTGCCATGCGCCGCGCTCATCTTTTGTTTTTTGCCGCCCTGTTGATCGCGCCGCAAGGCGCGGCGGCGGCGGGCAAGGCGGGGCTGTGGACCATCACAACCACCTGGCAATTCGGCATGCCCATCGTGCCTCCGGCGATCGCGGCATTGGTGCGGCAGCAAAAGCTCAATCCGCCGGCCAATGGCCGCCCCTTTGTTCACTACATGTGCATGACCCAAAGCGAGGCGGATGGCCGCGAGCCGCTGCATTTCAACAATCGCGATACCGATTGCGTCAACCGCACCGTCAGCGCCACGGGCGCGCGCATGGCAATCGAAAGCGTCTGTCATGGGCCGCAAGAGGGTGTCGGCCGTGCCCAGCTGATCTGGCGCGGCAACCAGCATTTCGACGGCAGCTATCTGTTCAAGGGGCGGTTCCGGGGCGAAAGTGCCCATATGACCAGCAGTTTCAGCGCCGACTGGTCCGGCAGCGACTGCCGGGGCGTGCGCCCCTTCATTGCCCCGACGCAATGATTGACAGGGCCGGCGGTCCTGTCAGATTCGCAGGCGAGCGCTTTTTGGGGGAATGACATGAACAGCAAGCTCGTTTCCGGTTTGGCCGCAACCGCAATCCTGCTGGCGCCTGCCACCGCCTGGGCCGCGCATGGCAGAGCGGGCCTGTGGAAAATTTCTACCACCATGGACATGCCGGACATGCCGCAAATGTCCAATTTGCCGCCCGAAGCCATGGCGATGATGAAGGCGCGCGGCATGAGCATGCCCGGCATGGGCGCGCCGGTCGTCACCCAGATCTGCATGACCCAGGACGAGGTGAATACCGACCGCATTCCCTCGATGAACAATCGCGAGATGAACTGCACCACCAAGCTGCTCAGCCAGACGCCCAGCGCCATGACGGCCGAATCCACGTGCCATGGCCGCATGGAAGGCGTGGGCCGCATGCAAATGTCCTGGCGCGGCAACGACCATTATGAAGGCACTTACAGCTTCAAGGGCAGCATGGAAGGCCGGCCGCACCAGATGACCACCCGCTATACCGGCGATTTCGTGAAGGCCGATTGCGGTTCGGTGAAGCCCTATATGCCCAAAATGGGCAATTAGCCGATTTCCGGTCCTGTCCGAAAGGTGGCTCAAAAAGTGGTTATTGGCCTCTTTCCATGGGATTTGTTCCGTGGAAATGGGGCTGTTTTTAACCAGTTGCCCCCCCATATTGGATCGTTACACTGCATCCATTCCCTTAAATCCGGAGACCTGATTTGCGCCGCGCCGACCAAGAAGACGACGACAAAGACGACGAAAAGTCCAAGACCCCGGAGCCGCAATCCTCCGAAATCGCCAAGGCGCTGTTCAAGTCGCGCACCGTGCTGATCTTCGGCGAAGTGGACATGAAGATGGCCGAGCGGGTCACCGCCCAGCTTTTGGCCTATGCCGAAAGCGACGGCGATATTCGCGTCATCGTCAATTCGCCGGGCGGCCATGTGGAGTCGGGCGACACCATCCACGACATGATCCGCTTTGTCGGCAACCGGGTGAAGATGATCGGCACCGGCTGGGTCGCCAGCGCCGGCGCGCACATCTTCCTGGGCGCCCAAAAGGAAAACCGCTTCTGCCTGCCTTTCACCCGCTTTTTGCTGCATCAGCCCTTGGGCGGGGTGCGCGGCCAGGCCAGCGACATCACCATCGAGGCCGAGGAAATCCTCACAATGCGCGCCCGCCTGATCAAGGAGATTTCGATGGAAACCGGCCAGCCTTACGAAAAGGTGGTGGCCGACACCGAGCGCAATTTTTGGATGGGTGCGGAGGACGCGGTCAAATACGGCCTCGCCGCCAAGGTGATCAGCAGCGCCGACCAGATCTAGGACGGCTTTACGCTTTCCAATGCCTTCAGCGCCGCCTCCAGGGGCAGCATCACACAGACATGGCGTCCGGCATGGCCGGTGACGCCATCGAACACCTCATAGCCTTCGGGGGCCGGCGCCCCCTTGAGGAAGGCCCGCACCTGGCCGGCCAGGTCGGCCAGGCCGGCCTCGTCGCGCCCCGACGCTGAACCCGCCAGCAAGGCGGCCGAAGCCTGGGTCAGGACACAGGCCTGGGTGACATGGGCCAGGGCGGCGATACGGCCTTCGGATAAGGTCAGCTCTACCGTCACGCGGTCGCCGCAGGTGGGATTGTGGAGGCTGGCCATGGCATCGGGCGAGGCCAGCCGCCCGGCGCCGGTGGCGTCGGCCGCCAGCCTGAGCAGTTCGCGGCGATAGAGCGGATCGCTGAGATCGTCGGCCATATCATCTTCAAACGTCACTTGAAGAATAAAGTCAAAGCCTTTGATGGACCGTATATTTCAGGACGGAGGAGGGGTGATTGTAGCTGGTGCCAACTAGCCAGCGGCGGCCATCATCCTGGGCAGGGTCATCCGGGCCCTGAGGCCACCGCCGGGCCGGTTCTCCAGCTGCACCGCACCGCCATGGCCCTCGGCAATAGCCTTGACCAGGGTCAGGCCCAGGCCCGTGCCGCCGGTCTCTTCGTTGCGGGAGCTTTCCAGGCGCACAAAGGGTTCGAACACCCGCTGGCGGTCATCTTCGGGAATGCCGGGGCCCTCATCCTCCACCAGCACCTCATAGCCGTCACTGGTATCGCTGATCCGCACCTGGGCCTTGTGGCCATAGGCAACGGCATTCTCCACCAGATTGCGCACCGCGCGCTTGATCTCATTGGGGCGGCAGGCAATGGGGGCGGGGGAATGATTGACCCAGCTGACCGGCTCGCCCAATTCGTCCAGGTCGGCGCAAAGGCTTTCCACCAGGGCCGATAGGTCGACCTGGCGCGGCTTCTCACCGCCCGCGCCCTTGGCGGCGGCCAACACCTGTTCGGTGAGGACCTGCAACTCTTCCAGATTGCGCATCAGCCCGTCGCGCAATTCCTCGTCCTCGACAAATTCCAGATTGATGCGCATGGCGGTCAGAGGCGTGCGCAGGTCATGGCCCACCGCCGACAGCAAATGCCGCTGGCTTTCCAGGGTGCGGGTGACTTTCG
>CBHTTW010000368.1:0-3253 GCA_966096025.1 uncultured Alphaproteobacteria bacterium
ATGCGCAGCGAAAAATCCTTCAAGCCGCAGACCCGCAAGGCTTCGACGGCCAAGCTCAGTATCTCGGTTTCCCCGGCGGCGGCGTCCGCCAGCCCCAGCAGTTCGACCCCGGCCTGGAAGAACTGGGTCGGACGATTGGGCTCGCCCGGCTGATGGCGGAAAACCAGGCCGTTATAGGAAATGCGCGCGGGAAAACCGCGCCCGCTCAGCACCGCCTCGCGGCAGATGGGAATGGTCAGGTCCGGGCGCAACGCCAAGTCGCGGCCCGACGGATCGGTCAGGGTGAAGGTGCGGCGGCGGATTTCCTCGCCCGAACGGTTGAGGAAAATCTCCGCCGGCTGCAGCACCGCCGGTTCCTCGCGGACATAGCCGCGCGCCGCGAACAGATCCAGCAGCGCCACCGCTTGGGCATTGAGCGCCTGGATGGACCTGGTGTCGCAATAGGGAAAGGCAGGCATTACGCCCTGCCCTTTAGCATCGCCTTTATTTCCGCCACCAGCGCATCGCGCTTGACGCTTTTCTGCGCCTCGCGATTGGCGACCCATTCGGCCCGGCTTTCCACCGACTTCGCCAGCTCGGCGCCCAGCGCCAGGTCCTTGAGCGTCACCTCGCCCCGCGCCCGCTCGTCGCCGCCTTCGATCACCGCGATGGCGGCGCCGCGCTTGTCGGCATATTTGAATTGATCGCCCATCTTGCCATTGCCGACATAGGCTTCGGCGCGCAGGCCCGCGGCGCGCAATTCCTGCGCCATGGCGAAACTGGCGGCCGCATCGGTCTTGTCGAACACCGTAACCACGATCAGCGGCGCCTTGGCCGAGGCCATCAGCCCGCGCGACGCCAGCACCGACATCAGGCGCGACACGCCGATGGAAATGCCGGTGG
Source organism: uncultured Alphaproteobacteria bacterium (assembly GCA_966096025.1). GTDB lineage: Bacteria > Pseudomonadota > Alphaproteobacteria > Micropepsales > Micropepsaceae > Rhizomicrobium. The sequence continues at coordinate 883 of CBHTTW010000368.1, forward strand.
CCGGCACCGTCTGTCCGGTGAAGCGCGCGACCAGATCGTCGTAACGCCCGCCGCCCGCCACCGAGCCGAACACCACTTCGTCGCCATCCTCATTCCGGATGGGAAAGGTCAGCTGCGCCTCGAACACCGCGCCGGTGTAATAATCCAGCCCGCGCACCACGCCGGTATCGAACAGCACACGGTCGGGACCATAGCCGCTGGCCTGCAGCAGCCTAACGATCTGTTCCAACTCGTTGAGACCCGCCGCGCCGACGGCGCTGCTGCCCACCAGGGTGCCGATCTGGCGCAGATGAGCGTCTTCGTCCGCGGCATCCGGCGCGACAAAGGCGAGGATACGATGAGATTGTTCCGGCGAAAGGCCCGCGCCCTTGGTGAAATCGCCGGACTCGTCCTTGCGGCCCGCACCAAGCAAAGCCGATACACCCTCGACTCCCAGCCGGTCCAACTTGTCGATGGCGCGCAGGACGATGCCGCGCTTGATCCGGTCTTCCAGCGCCACGCCGCTGGCCTCCAGCACGCCGTCGAGCAGCTTGCGGTTGTTCAGCTTGACGATGTAGTCGCCGCGCTTCAGGCCCAAGGCCTCCAAGGTGTCGGACGCCATCATCAACAATTCTGCATCGGCGGAGGCGCTGGCGCTGCCCACCGTGTCGGCATCGAACTGGGTGAATTCGCGGAAGCGGCCCGGGCCCGGCTTTTCGTTGCGCCACACCGTGCCGGTCTGATAGCGGCGGAACGGCTTGGCCAGGTTCTGGAAATTGGCCGCGACATGACGCGCCAAGGGCGCGGTCAGATCATAGCGCAGGCTCATCCATTGTTCGTCATCGTCCTTGAGCGAAAACACGCCTTCATTGGGACGGTCGACATCGGGCAAAAACTTGCCCAGCGCATCGGTATATTCAAAGGCCGGTGTTTCCAGCGGCTCAAAGCCGTAGCTTTCATAAACGGTGCGGATGGTGGCCAGCATCTTCTGCTCGGCCATGATCTCGGCGGCGCCGCGATCGCGAAAACCCCGCGGCAGTCTCGCCTTTGGTTTGGCCTTTGGTTTGGATTGCTCGGGCGACGTCATGAAATCAGCTGGAATCTAGATTGGCGGGGGTTGTACCGGCCCGCTCTCCTGGCGGCAAGGAACTGCCTCCGGCCACCATAAAACATTATAAATCAGATACTTACAAGCGCGCCGCTTTGCCACTTGCACTGCTCCATGTTGCAATGCGAACTAGCTTTAGAGAGCTGGGAGTGAAGGCCGGTGGCGGAAAGCAAAGTCTATCCCGATGCGGCAGCGGCCCTGAAGGGCCTGACCTTTGACGGCATGACCGTGATGTCGGGCGGTTTCGGCCTGTCGGGCAATCCCGAAAATCTGATCACCGCCCTAAAGGAAGACGGCGTCAAGAACATCACCGTGATCGCCAACAATTGCGGCGCCGACGGGCTGGGCCTTTGGGTGCTGCTGAACAACGGCCAGATCAAGAAGATGATCTCTTCCTATGTCGGCGAAAACAAATTGTTCGAGGAACTTTTTCTCAACGGCAAGCTGGAATTGGAACTGAACCCGCAAGGCACTTTGGCCGAGCGCATCCGTGCCGGCGGCGCGGGCATTCCGGCCTTCTACACCCGCACCGGTGTCGGCACCGTGGTGGCGGACGGCAAGCCGACGGAAGTGTTCGACGGCCTCACCTATGTGCGCGAGCGCTGGCTGCGCGCCGATCTTGCCATGGTCAAGGCCTGGAAGGGCGACACCGAAGGCAATCTCGTCTATCGCAAGACGGCGCGCAATTTCAATCCGGTGATGGCGACGGCCGGCAAGATCACCATCGCGGAAGTGGAAGAATTGGTGGAACCGGGCCAGCTCGACCCCAACCAGATTCATACGCCGGGGATTTTCGTGCAGCGCATCCTCAAGGGCAAGGATTACAAAAAGCCGATTGAACGCGTGACCACCCGTCCCCGCCCGGCCCCTGATAAAATTACGGGAGGCGTGTGATGGGGTGGAGCCGCGAAGATATTGCCGCCCGCGCCGCGCGCGAATTGAAAGACGGATTTTACGTCAATCTCGGCATCGGCATTCCCACCCTGGTGGCGAATTACATTCCGCCGGGGCTCAAGGTCACGTTGCAGAGCGAGAACGGCATGCTGGGCATGGGGCCGTTTCCATATCCCGGCGAGGAAGATCCCGATTTGATCAACGCCGGCAAGCAGACCATCACCGAACTGCCGACCAGCAGCTATTTTTCCTCCGCCGACAGTTTCGCCATGATCCGCGGCGGCCATATCGACCTGTCGGTCCTGGGCGCGATGGAAGTGTCGGAGGACGGCGATATCGCCAACTGGATGATCCCCGGCAAGATGGTCAAGGGCATGGGCGGCGCCATGG
>CBHTTW010000369.1:0-3251 GCA_966096025.1 uncultured Alphaproteobacteria bacterium
GAGAAATTGCTGTCCTAAAACCCTCCGCCGCGCTAAAAGCGCGGCGGAACTTTTTTGTCTGTAAGGAAGAAAAATGAAGCTGTTGCGCTATGGGCCCAAGGGCCAGGAAAAGCCCGGCCTGCTGGACAAGGACGGCCAGATTCGCGACCTGTCGGGGATCGTCAAGGATATCGACGGCAAGGTGCTGGCGGACCTTTCCGCCATCCGCGCCGCCAAGGTCGAAAGCCTGCCTGTCGTTGACAAGGGCGTGCGCATCGCCGAGCCGGTGGCCAAGGTCGGCAAGTTCCTTTGCATCGGTCTGAACTATGCGGACCATGCCAAGGAATCCAACATGGCCGAACCCAGCGAGCCGATCATCTTCATGAAGGCCACTTCGGCCATCATCGGCCCCAATGACGATGTCTATCTACCGCCCAATGCCAAGAAGGGCGACTGGGAAGTCGAGCTGGGCATCGTGATCGGCAAGGAATGCCGCTACGTCGCCAAGGAAAAGGCGCTGGACTATGTCGCGGGCGCCTGTGTGGTGAACGATCTGTCGGAACGCGAATTCCAGCTGGAGCGGCTGGGCACCTGGGACAAGGGCAAGGGCTGCGACACGTTCGGGCCCTTCGGTCCCTATCTGGTGACCCTGGATGAGGTGGGCGATCTCAACAGTCTCGGCCTGTGGCTGGATGTGAACGGCAAGCGCATGCAGACCGGCAACACTGCCACCCTGATCTTCGATGTGCCGACCCTGATCTCCTATGTCAGCCAGTTCATGAGCCTGCAGCCGGGCGATGTGATCTCCACCGGCACCCCGCCGGGTGTCGGCCTGGGCATGAAGCCGCCGGTGTTCCTGAAAGAGGGCGATGTGATGGAGCTCGGCATCGACAAGCTCGGCAGCCAGAAGCAAACGGTCTACCGCACGAAGATCTGATCTTCGCGCAAGTCAAAGAAAAACGGCGCCGGATCGCTCCGGCGCCGTTTTTGTTTTCGCTTAGCGATCAATGATTATCGCGCGGGATGCCCTTGGTCTGGTCAATCTGCTGATACTTGACCGCATTTTCCAGAACCATGCCGGTGCCCATCTGGCCGACATGGGCGCGCTGGATTTCCTGCCAGGGCGTCTGCGAGGCGGGATATTTGAAGCCGCCCGCCGCTTCCAAGGCCTTGCGGCGCTTGGTCAGCTCTTCGTCGCTGATCAGGATATTGGCGGTGCCCTTGCGCAGGTCGATGCGCACCCGGTCGCCGGTCTGGATCAAGGCCAAGCCGCCGCCCGCCGCCGCTTCCGGAGACGCATTCAGGATCGAAGGCGAACCCGAAGTGCCGGACTGGCGGCCGTCGCCGATGCAGGGCAGGGCGGTGATACCGCGCTTCAGAAGGGCGGTGGGCGCATGCATGTTCACCACTTCGGCGGCGCCCGGATAACCGATGGGGCCGGCGCCGCGCATGAACAGCATGCAGTTCTCGTCGATATTCAGCGACGGATCGTCCAGCCGCTTGTGATAATCCTCCGGGCCGTCGAACACGATGGCGCGGCCTTCAAAGGCGTCGGGGTCGTTGGGGTTGGAAAGATAGCGGTCGGCGAATTCCTTGCTGATGACGCTGGTCTTCATGATCGCGCTGTCGAACAGATTGCCCGACAACACGATAAAGCCGGCATCCTTCTTCAGCGGCTTGTCAAAGGGCCAGATCACTTCCTCCAGCAGCACCTTCTTGCCGCGGCAATTCTCGCCCATGGTCTTGCCGTTGGCGGTCAAGGCGTTTTCCTTGATCAGGCCTTTTTGCATCAAGACATTGACGACGGCGGGAATGCCGCCGGCATGATGGAAATCCTCGCTGAGATATTCGCCGGCCGGCTGCAGGTTGACGATCAGCGGCACCTTGTGCCCGACGCTCTGCCATTCCTGCAGCGGCACATCGACGCCCATATGGCGCGAAATGGCGGTGATATGGATGGGGGCGTTGGTCGAGCCGCCGATTGCGGAGTTGACCACGATGGCGTTATGGAACGCTTCCTTGGTCATGATCTGGGAGGGGCGCAGGTCTTCCTTGACCATCTCCACGATGCGCTTGCCGGTGGCATAGGCCATCTGGCCGCGTTCGCGATAAGGCGCGGGGATCGAGGCCGAGCCGGGCAATTGCATGCCCAAGGCTTCCGCCAGGCTGTTCATGGTCGAAGCGGTGCCCATGGTGTTGCAGTAACCGACCGACGGCGCGCTGGACGCCACCAATTCCATAAAGCCGCGATAATCCAGCTCGCCGCGCGCCATCATCTCGCGCGCCTTCCACACAATGGTGCCCGAGCCGGTGCGCTCGCCCTCATGCCAGCCGTTCAGCATCGGGCCGACCGAGAAGGCGATGGCGGGAATATTCACCGTCGCCGCCGCCATCAGGCAGGCGGGGGTGGTCTTGTCGCAACCGATGGTCAGCACCACGCCGTCCAGCGGATAGCCGTAGAGTAGGTCCACCAGGCCCAGATAGGCGAGGTTGCGGTCCAGGCCTGCGGTGGGGCGCTTGCCGGTCTCCTGGATGGGATGGACCGGGAATTCCATGACGATGCCGCCGGCTTCGCGGATACCCTCGCGAATGCGCTGCGCCAGGGTGAGGTGGTGACGGTTGCAGGGCGACAGGTCGCTGCCGGTCTGGGCGATGCCGATGATCGGCTTGCCCGACTGAAGCTCCTCGCGGGTCAGCCCGTAATTCAGATAGCGCTCCAGATACAGCGCCGTCATGTCGGGATTGTCGGGATTGTCGAACCAGGCGCGGCTGCGCAGGGTCTGGGGGGTCTTGCCGTCGTATTTCTTGTCGGACATGTGCGATTCCTAAATCCAGAAGGGAAAAACAATTCAGCCGGCGAACAGGGTCATCCCGCCATCGACTCTTAAAACTTGGCCATTGACGAAGCCGGCCTGGTTGCTGGCCAGAAAGGCGACGGCGTTGGCGATCTCAGCCGGCTTGGCATAGCGCTCCAGCGATACCCCGTCCATTTTGGCGGGGTCTGTGGTGCGGGTGGCCAGGAAGCGCGCCGTGGTGGTGGGGCCGGGGCTGACGGCGTTGACGCGCACGCCATGGGGCCGCATCTCCAGCGCCAGACAGCGCGTATAGTGCAGGATGGCGGCCTTGGCGCAGCCATAGACCACCTCGGGCGACACGCCGATATGGCCGTTGAGGGAACCGAAATTGATCACCGCGCCCGCCTGGCGTTGTATCATTCCGGGCACCACGGCGCGGCACATCAGCATGGTGCCGATGAAATTGCGGTTCATCAC
>CBHTTW010000370.1:0-3249 GCA_966096025.1 uncultured Alphaproteobacteria bacterium
CGTCGGCATCCTCCAGCCCCACCGACAGGCGCAGCAGCCCGCTGCTGACACCGGCCGCGGCGCGCGCTTCCGGAGTCAGTTTCTGATGGGTGGTGGTTTCGGGATGGGTGAGCAGGCTTTTGGCGTCACCCAGATTGTTGGAGATGTCGATCAGCTTGAGCGCGTTCAGCAACTGGAACGCCGCCCGCTTGCCGCCTTCGACTTCAAACGTCACAACGCCGCCGCCGCCATCCATTTGCGCTTTGGCCAGATTGTGCTGGGGATGATCGGCGCGGAAAGGATAGAGCACCCGCGTCACTTTCTTCTGTCCGGCCAGGAAATCGGCCAGCGTCTGGGCATTCTCGCAATGCTGTTTCATGCGCAGCTCCAAGGTCTCCAGGCTCTTGAGATGCAGCCAGGCATTGAAGGGGCTCAAGGTGGGGCCGGTGTTGCGCAGATATTGCTGCAGGTTTTCGTCCAGGAAATCCTGATGGCAAAGGATGACGCCGCCCAAGGCGCGGCCCTGGCCGTCGATGAATTTGGTCGAGGAGTGCACCACGATATGGGCGCCGAACTCCATCGGCCGCTGCAGCGCCGGCGTGGCAAAGGCATTGTCCACCACCAGGCGTGCGCCATGCGCGTCGGCGATTTTGGCCACGGCCGCGATATCGACGATGGCCAGGGTGGGATTGGAGGGCGTCTCCAGGAAGAGCATTTTGGTCTCAGGCCGCATTGCGGCCTTCCAGGCGCCCAGGTCGCTGCCTTCCACGAAGGTGCAGTTGATGCCGAAGCGCGGCAGCACCGTTTCCAGCACATAGCGGCAGGAGCCGAACAAGGCGTTGGCGGACACGACATGGTCGCCGGTCTTGAGGCTGCCCATGAACACGGCGCTGACCGCGGCCATGCCGGTGGCGGTGGCGCGCGCCACCGGTGCGCCTTCCAGGAGCGCCATGCGTTCCTCGAACATGGCGACGGTGGGGTTGGCCAGCCGGCTGTACTGGTAGCCGGGGCTTTCGCCCTTGAAGCGGGCTTCGGCTTCCTCGGCCACCTCATAGGCATAACCGGCGGTGAAGATCAGCGGCTCGCAGGTTTCCTGGAAGGCGGAACGCACCTGCCCGCCGCGCACCGCCAGGGTGCGTTTGCGCCATTTGCCCGGCTTTTTGTTGGTACCCATCAACCTCTTGTCCCTTAAGGCTGTTTTTGTGGCCCCGTTGCCCCCCATGGGTCAAGAACATAAGCTTTATGCGGGATTCGCGGGTCTAAAGACGCCCTATGAAACGGCTGTTTCTGCTCAGGCATGCCAAGGCGGTGCCGGCCGAATCCGGCATCGAGGATTTCGACCGGACCCTGATGCTCAGCGGCATGCAGGATGGCGGCGCCATGGCGCGCTATCTGCGCAAGAGCGGCTATGGCCTGGATCTGATCCTCTGCTCGGCTTCCGCCCGCACCACCCAGACCGCCGAACTTGTGCTGCACGAAATCGAGTGCAACATCGAATATCGCGACGGTCTCTATCTGGCGGAGCCGGCCAAGATATTGGCGGCGGTGCGCGGGGCGCCCGTTACCGTCTCGGCGCTGATGATCGTCGGCCACAATCCCGGCCTGGAAGCCTGTGCCGCGCTTTTGGCGCGCGAGCCGGTGCGGCGCAAGGAGCGGGCGCGGCATGAGGCGCTGGAAGAAAAATTTCCCACCTGCGCCCTGGCGGTGCTGGATTTCGATGTCGGGCGCTGGCGCGATGTGGCGCAAGGGGCGGGAAAGCTGGTGGAATTCGTGCGCCCCAGGGATCTGTAGGCGCATTTGTAAGCGGCGCATGAAACGCATCGGCGCAAACTGAATAAAATTGCAGACACGCGTCAAAATTTTGCCCGGCTTTGGTTCTAGCTTTGCGGCATGGATGGGCAAGTCGAAAAACTCATGCGTTGCCGCAAATGTTTCCGCAGCGGCGTTGCGACCTGGGAAGTGCCGCCGTCCGGCGGCAAGGTCCTGATCGCCTTGCCGGAAGGCTTTCACCGCCGCCAGCGTGTTCCGCTGAATCTGCCGCCCGAAATCGTCTGCGATTGCGGCACGGTGCTGCCGAACTGACCGGATTGATCTGTTGAGCTAGGATTGGTCCGAACGGGATTGCAGCGGGCGCGCCGGTTTGCGGGCCGCCAGACGTTTCCAGCCGAAGCCGATTTCCGGCGTCAGTTCGCCGAGCAGCCGTGTGGTGCGGGTGGCGACCCGGCGTCCGCCCATCGCCTCATAAAAAAAGCAGGCGTTGTTGTGGGCATGCGCCCAGATCAGGCAGGAGCGCATTTTCCGGTCCTTGAAGGCCTCAAAAGCGCCGGCCAGCAAAGCGCGGCCCGCGCCGCGCCCCAGAAAGGCCGGATCGACATAGAGGGTATAGACCTCGCCGTCATAACCGCAGCCGCCATCGCGCGCCTTGCCCAGGCTGCAAAGCCCGATGGCGCCGAATTTTGCATCTTCCGCCACCAGCACGGTGCCGGAATGCTTCTCCATGGTCTTGATGGTCGCCTGCCAGCGGGCGGTGTGGGTGCGCGGCGACATGGCGCCAAGCAGGGTGTGCGAGATCACGCCCGCATAAGTGTCTTGCCAGGATTCAATATAGATGCGCGCGAGGTTAGCGGCGTCTTCAGGCCGGGCCGTACGAACACTCAGCGCGAGGTCGTTCATGGGTCAAGCGTGAGGCAAAGCGCGATGACCCGCAAGAGTCATTTCATCGCAAATTCAAAATTTTTGTCTTGAACCGTTTCGCAACTTTGCGTGGGTGGTGCGCCAAGCGTGACAAGGGATGACGGCGTCAGCCAAGTACCGGCTTTTCCTGCGCGCGGGCCAGGAATTTGGCGTTCTGCTCGCCGCCCTGGCCGTAATGTTTGGCGCTGGACCAGTCGCAGATTTCCGCAAAATGCGCCGCGATATCGTCGGCGCTGGCCTGGGTGCCCAGATTGACGCCGTCGGTCTCCACCAGCTGGGCGGCGGCGAAAACACCCGCCGCGGCGGTGAGAATCACGCCGGTCGGCGCCGCGTCCGAGGCCAGATAGGCCATGGCGGGCGAGACGAATTCGGGTTTGAGCATTTCCAGTATGGCGGGCGGCATCAGGGCTTCGGTCATGCGGGTCGCCGCCACCGGGCAAATCGCATTGACCTTGATATTGTCCTTGGCGCCTTCCAGTTTCAGCGAATTCATGAAGCCGACCAGCGACAGTTTGGCCGCCCCGTAATTGGTCTGGCCGAAATTGCCGTACAGGCCGGTGGAGGAGGTGGTGACCA
>CBHTTW010000371.1:0-3193 GCA_966096025.1 uncultured Alphaproteobacteria bacterium
AAGATGACGCCCACCATCGGGCGCAGCCATGGCATCCATGCCGAGCCCACCACCTTCGGCGTCAAGCTGGTGACCTATTATGCCGAATTCACCCGGGCGCGGGCGCGGCTGGTGACGGCGCGGGCCGAAATCGCCACCTGCGCCATTTCCGGCGCGGTCGGCACCTTCGCCAATATCGATCCGCGCGTCGAAGAGCATGTCGCCAAAGAGATGGGCCTTCAGGTAGAGCCGGTTTCCACCCAGGTCATTCCACGCGACCGTCATGCCGCCTATTTTGCGGCCCTGGGGGTTGTGGCCTCGTCGCTGGAACGTCTCGCCGTCGAAATCCGCCATCTGCAGCGCACCGAAGTTCTGGAGGCCGAGGAATATTTCTCGCCCGGCCAGAAGGGCTCATCTGCCATGCCGCACAAGCGCAATCCGGTGCTGACCGAAAACGTCACCGGCCTGGCGCGCATGGTGCGCAGCTATGCCATTCCCGCGATGGAAAATGTGGCGCTGTGGCATGAGCGCGATATCTCACATTCTTCGGTGGAGCGTTACATCGGCCCCGATGCCACCATCACCTTGGATTTCGCGTTAGCGCGCATGACCGGCGTGGTAGAGAAACTGGTGGTCTATCCCGACCGCATGCAGAAGAATCTGGATGCCACCCACGGTCTGGTACACAGCCAGCGGGTGCTGCTGGCCCTGACCCAGGCTGGCCTGGCGCGCGAGGACAGCTACCGGCTGGTGCAGAAGAACGCCATGCGCGCCTGGAACGGCGAAGGCAATCTGCTGGATTTGCTCAAGGCCGATCCCGATGTCGCCAAGGCGCTGCCGGCGGCAAAGCTCGAGGCCATGTTTGACCTTGGCTATCACTTGAAGGCCGTCGATACGATCTTCAAGCGGGTCTTCGACTAGTTCGGCAAGGCGAAGGCGATCAACTGGTCGCCGTGCTTGCTGCCCAGCTTTTCATGTCCGCCGGCGGCAATCACCACATACTGCTTGCCCTTCCACATATAGGTCATGGGGGTGGCTTGCCCGCCTGCCGGGAGGCGGCCTTTCCACAATTCCGCGCCGCTTTTGGAGTCAAAGGCGCACAGATAATTGTCCATCGCCGCGCCGATAAAGACCAAACCGCCATCGGTGGAAATGGGACCGCCCAGATTGGGTGTGCCGGTCTTGCCTAGAATGTATTGACTGAAAGGCGCCATGTCTTCGGTGGTGCCCAGCGGCACCGACCAGAGAATTTTGCCGTCGCGCATGTCGACGGCATGAAGCTTGCCCCAAGGCGGCGGATTGCAGGGAATGCCCCAGGGCGACAACAGAGTCCTGCGCCACATGCCGAAAGGCGCGCCGCGATTGCGCGAAATTTCCTGACCCGGATGGGCTTTGCGCATGGCGTCGATGTCCTTGGCCGGAATCAAAGTCACCAGATGCATCACATTGTTGGTGTTGACGAAGACGACATTGCGAGCGGCATCAAAAGACAGGCCACCCCAATTGGTGCCGCCGCCGGTGAAGGGATAGACGATGGTGCCCTGGGTGCTGGGCGGCGTGTAGATGCCTTCGTTGCGCGCGCTTTTCATCATCGCGCGGCATTTGCCGCGATCCCAGAAAGTGAGACCAAACGCATCGTCGGCACTGATGCGATGGGGCGCCAGCGGCACCGGCGCCACCGGAAACGGCTGGGTCGGCGATAGCTTTTCGCCGGCAGCGCCGCCTTGCGGCACCTTGCGTTCCTCCACCGGAATGATCGGCTGGCCGGTCTCGCGATCCAAAGTGAACAGCAATCCCTGCTTGGTCGGCTGCAGCACCGCATCCACCGTTTTGCCTTGATAGGTCACGCGGCCCAAGGTCGGCTGCGATGCCACGTCATAGTCCCACACATCATGATGCGAGGTCTGGAACGACCAGGCGACCTCGCCACTTTCGATCTTCAGCGCCACCACGGCATTGGAATATTTGCTGTCCCCGGTACGGTAGCCGCCCCAGAAATCGGGACTGGGACTTGAAGTCGGCAGAAAGAGCAGCCCGCGCGCATCATCGGCGGAAATCGGCGCCCACACATTGGACGCCCCGGCGCGCACGTCCTGTCCCTGCACAGGATCGAAAGACCATTTCGGCGCGCCGGTCATGGCGTCGAAGGCATGCACCGTGCCGCGCAACTCATCGACGCGCTGGTTGTCGTCGACGGAAGAACCCACCACCACCACACCACGACTGACGATTGGCGCGGAAGAAAACTGCATCTGGCCGGGCCGAGCCAGCTTGCCGTCATAGATCGCCGCGCTGCCGTGCTGGCCGAAGCTTTCAATCGGCTTTCCGGTGGCGGCATCCAACGCATAGAGACGGCGATTGTTGGCGGCGAGATAAATCCGCCCCTTGCCGTCACTATCCTTCCAATAGGCCACGCCCCGGCAGTTGAAGGAATTCGGAAAATTGAGTTTGCGGTCATCGGACAAATGCGGGTCGAAGCGCCAGATTTCCTGCCCCGTGCCCGGATCAAGCGCGCTGACTTCCTGGAAGGCGGAACAGACGAACAGCTTGCCTTCGTTCAGGATGGGGGCGTTTTCAAACGCCGACTTGGATACAGACCCGGCATGACGGGTCATCGCTCCGGTCGAATAGCTCCAAGCCTGTCGCAGCCCCGTCACATTGGCCGGGGTGATCTGGCTTGCCGCCGAATGCCGCTGTCCGCCCTGGTCGCCGCCATACTGGCTCCAGCCGGTATCCGCCCCCGCCGGGACTGCCGCCGCCATCCAACCCACCGTCAGCAAAACCCGTTTCATCACCAGCTCCCGATCCGTTATCGTCTTTCCATGCCGCAGTCTGAAGTCACCCAAGTGCCGGCGAAAGCGTCCGGGGATGCATCGCGCCGGATTGGTGATGTCTGGCAATGGCTTGGGATAAGCGGCGACGCTATTGGGACCAGCGGCGTCCTGCGCCGAACCCTGTTTTATTCCTACGGCGTGGCCCTGGCGCTGGTGGGGCTTATCTGCACCCTCAATGTGCTGAGCCAAATGCACGGCATGCCGCACTTGGGCTGGCTGGAACCCATCATCTGGGAAGGATCAAGCTGGCTGTCCTTCGCGGTGGTTTTCCCGCTGCTGTGGATCGCCTATCGCCTGGCGCCGCCCAATGTGCGGCCGCGCTGGTGGCTGGCCATTCACATTCCAGGCGCGCTCATCTGGTCCTTCGCCCATGTCATGGG
>CBHTTW010000372.1:0-3191 GCA_966096025.1 uncultured Alphaproteobacteria bacterium
CCCCAATGTTCCTTGATATGCTGGCCCGGCTCCAGCACCGAGAAGAAGGCGGTATAGATGCCGGGAATGCCGCGCAGCAGCGCCGCGGTGTTGGGCGCCAGGGCGCAATTCTCGTCGATGAAGCTGCCGGACTTGAACATGAAACTCTTCCAGGCGATCTGGTGGATGCCGCCGGAGGTATAGCTGGTCAATTCCTCCATGCCCGGAATGCGCAAGGAACTGCGTATCAATTGCTCGCATTCCGTGCGAATGACCGGATAGTTCTGTGCCAGTACCGACAGCTCGGGATATTCGCTCAAGTCGCGCTCGAACGCCGGCAGCTTGCGGAACACGCCGCGCTGCTCGGCGCGCACGAACAGTTCCGCCGCCCAGTCTTTTATCCGGCTTGCCAATTTGGCCATCGGTCAGTAGCCCCGGTTCAGGTCCACGACATTCTTGAACGGCGCGCCGCTCTCGGCCCGCGTCACGCAGTCCACCACAAAAGCCGCCGCATTGCGCGGATCGGTGATGCCGGCGATATGCGGCGTCACCGTCACCTTGGGATGAGACCATAGAATATTGTCCGGCGGCAGCGGCTCGGTCTGGAAAACGTCCAGCACCGCGCCGCCCAGATGGTCGCTGTCCAGCGCCGCCAGCAGATCCTGTTCGTTGCAATGGCCGCCGCGCCCCACATTCATCACCCAGGCGCCTTTGGGTAACCCTGCGAACAGCTTGGCGTTCATGATGCCCTCGGTTTCCGGCGTCAGCGGCAGCATGCAGACCAGGATATCGCAGCGGGCGAGGAATTTGGGCAGCTCTTCCTTTCCGGCAAAGCTGGTGACACCGGGCACATTCTTGCGGCTGCGGCTCCAGCCGATGACCTCGAAATCGAACATCAACAGCCGTTCCGCCGTCACCGCGCCGATATCGCCCATGCCCAGAATGCCGATGCACACTTCGCGCGTCGGGCGCGCCAGCATGCGCTGGCGCCAGGCATGCTCCTTTTGCGCGGCATCGAACCCGCGCTGATGACGGTGAATGATCAGGCTATGCATGGTGACATATTGCGCCATCTCGCGCTGCAGCGTCTCGTCCACGAAACGCACCACCGGCAGATGGCGGGGAAATTCCGGATCGCGCAGAAAACCGTCGACCCCGGCGCCCAGCGAGAAAATCGCTTTCAGCCGGGGCAGGGTCTTCAAGAATCCGTGCGGGGGGCGAAAGCCGACGAAATAATCGATCTGCTGCGGCGCGTAGTGATCCTTGCCGTGCAGAAAGCTGTTGAAAGCCGAATGGCCGAACAGCGCTTTGCTCAGCGCGTCCCATCCCGGCGGCAACAGGAACAAGACATGGGGCTTACCGGACAGACCGGTCACGATCCGTCCCGTTCCGGTTCGTCAGTGGGCCTTGGGCGCTTCCGGCATCGGCGGACCGGCCTTGGGATTGGCGGACGGACCGGCGGCCGCAGCAGGGGCCGCTGCTGCGGCAGGCGCCTCGGCGGCCTTTTCGGCCGGCTTGGGCGCGGGGATCGCGGCGGGCGCGTCGGCGTTGGAGCGCAGATAGGCGATCAGGTTGATGCGATCCTTTTCGCTGCGCAGGCCGGCAAAGCTCATCTTGGTGCCCGGAATGTCGGCGCCCGGCGCCTTGATGAACTTGAACAGTTCGTCATAGGTCCAGTTGCCCGGCTTGCCCTTCATGGCGGCGGAATAAGCAAAGGTCGCATTGGACGCGCGCGCGCGGTCGACCACGCCGAACAGTTCGGGGCCGATCTTGTTGGGGCCGCCCTTGTTCAGGTCGTGGCATTGCTCGCACTTGACGGCGGCGGTCTTGCCGGCCGCGACATCGGCGGCAGGCAACACCGTGCCCCAATCGGGCATCACTTCCTCGACCGGAGCCGTGCTGGCGCCGGCCGAAGCTTCGACCACGCCTTCCACCACATAGCCCGGCTTTTCGGGCTGCTCGGCTTCGTAAATATGCTCGGCCACGATGCGGACGACAAAGATGAAGATCGCCGTGCCCATAACCGCACCGATGATCTTGTTCCACTCGAAGGAATCCATGTCACACCCCAAAAGCCGGGCCAAAGCCGGGCCAAAGCCGGGTAGGTCCCCGGCGGAAATACGGGGGGACATTACCCGCCGCTGCCTTCGCGTCATTGCGGCGAAGCGTCGCATAAATTCTAGGCGGCATCTGGTTTTAGCGCCAATCCCGGCCTACACAGACGGCCCAAGGAACCCGGAACCAAAGGCCCGGCGCCAGCCCCAAAGACACCATGAACCCCATCCTCCTGATCCCCGCGCGCATGGCCTCGACCCGGCTTCCCGGCAAGCCGCTGGCCGATATCGGCGGGATGCCCATGATCGTGCGGGTCTGGGCCCGCGCCATGGCGGCGGGCCTGGGTCCGGTGGTGGTGGCTTCGGGCGAAAAGGAGATCGTGCAGGCGGTGGAAAAGGCGGGCGGCCGGGCCGTGCTGACCGATCCCGACCTGCCCTCCGGTTCGGACCGGATCTGGGCCGCCTTGGAGAGTGCCGATCCGGCGCGCGCGCATGACGTGGTGGTCAATCTCCAGGGCGACCTGCCCGCCTTGGATCCCGAACAGATCAAGACGGTGGTGTCGGCCCTGGCCAAGTCCGGCGCCGATATCGCCACACTCGCCGCCCCGATCGACAGCGCCGCCGACGAAGCCAATCCGGCGGTGGTCAAGGCGGTGGTGGCCTGGGACGCGAAGGAACGGCTGGGCCGGGCGCTCTATTTCACGCGCGCCCGGGCGCCGGCCGGCGATGGTGTGCTTTATCACCATGTCGGCATCTATGCTTACCGCCGCCAGGCGCTTGAGGCTTTTGTCGCTCTGCCGCCCTCGGCTCTGGAACAACGCGAAAAACTGGAGCAGCTCAGGGCGCTGGAAGCGGGTATGAGCATTGCAGTGGCGCGTGTGGACGAGGCCCCCCTGTCTGTTGATACTCCCGCCGACTTGCAAAGAGCGCGGAAATTATTGTCGTGAGCACAGGGATAATAGCCATCGATGAGGCCAAGCGGGTCGCCTTTCAGGGCGAGCCGGGTGCCTATGCCAATCTGGCGGCGCGCCAGGCGATTCCGCACGCTGCTGCCATTCCCAAACCCACTTTCGAAGACGCCATCGAGGCGGCGAAGTCCGGCGATACCGACCTGGTGATCATTCCGGTGGAGAATTCGCTGATCGGCCGCATCGCCGA
>CBHTTW010000373.1:0-3186 GCA_966096025.1 uncultured Alphaproteobacteria bacterium
CATCGAACCAGATGACGCGCCCTTCGGGTGTCATCCATTTCAGGTGATAATGGGCATCGCCCGAAGGCCCATAGGTGGGCCCCTCCGCGTCATAAAATTCTCCGGGATGGGCGCGGCGGATGCCGGGCAAAAGCCGGTCCAAGGGCTGAACGCCGTCGCGATAAGGCCCGTCCTTGGGCTGGGCAAAAGCGCTGCCGGCCGATCCCCAGGCCAGGGTCAGCAGAACCAGAAAAGCCAAGAAAAGCCGGGAAAAACTACGGCCACACATGGGGCTTTTGTACGTCCTGATACATGAACCGCGAATGAACATCGCGTCCAGACCCGGTTCAGTTTGGCCCCCCTAAATTGCGCTCCATGGACGGCAGCAATTCGCCGTCCGGCTCATTCAAGGAGATGACCATGTCTAACATGAAAACCATCCTCGCGGCAGCGTCCCTGGCGGTGCTTTCCGCCGCCGGCATCGGCTCGGCCTCCGCCCAGCCTTGGGACCGTTATGGCGACCATCATCGCGGTTGGGTGCGTCATGAGCGTTTCGAGCATCGCGCCACTGTCGACCGGATGCAGCTCAGGCACGCCCTGCGTTTTCATAACTTCCGGATGATCGGCGATCCCTTCTTCGACCGCGGCCGCTATGTGGTTCGCACCCATGACCGCTTCGGCCACACCGTCTTCGTCCAGGTGGATCCCTATAGCGGGCGCTTTATCCGCGTGGTTCGCCTGTAACGAAACTTGGGGCGCAAGGCCCGTGGTATGCCCCTCCCCATAGGGCCCCAAGCGTCAAGTGGAGCCCGCGTCGCAAGACGCGGGCTCCTTTATTTTGTTTAACCCCCTCCGTCACAGCTCAGGTCTGCTCCGCAGACACTTCGCTGTGACACCTCCCCCTTCCTGGCGCTGACGCGCCGAAGGGGGAGGCAGGTCAGGGCCCTAGCGGACGGTCGCTCCACGGAACATGCTCGCTACCGCTCGCATAGGGCAAGCTTTTCTAATTCGCTTCGCTCATAAGAAAAGCTAAGCCTGCGCCGCTCGAGTTTTCGTCAAGCTTCTTCCGGAATACTCACATCATTGCCCGAATAGGTGATGACGGCGGGTTGAAAATCCCAGCTGCGCAAAAGCTTCAATGCAGCCTCAAGCGCGTCTTTCACCATGCCGCGTTCGATCGCCTCCACCATCTGCTCGGTGTTCAGCGAGACGGTCGCCGCCTGATGGCCGCGCGGACCCGGCAACGACAAAAACAGCGGCACCGAACTCATCACCCCGGTGACGATGAAATCCTGGAACCATTTCTGGCGCACGATCTTGAGCGGATTGCCCACCAGCATCAGGCCGATGCCGGTGGAAAGGTCGAAATTCTCCGCAATGCCTTCGGTCTCGATATAGGGCAGCACCCCCGATTTGTCGGGGCGCCACGCCTCGCCGAAAATATCCACCGTGCGCCAGGCGCAGAAATAGCTGCGGCAAACCGGGGGACGGGTTTCATAGATGCCGCAGCCTGCTTGCGTGCAGTGGCGGCAGGCGGCGCCGGACTGTTTTTGTATTTCCGGCTTGTTAATGGTCGGCCAGACGCAGCAGACAGTGCAGCCGCCACAGTCCCGTCCCGGTATTAAGGTCATGCCATCCCACATGAATTGAGCTTGGCATGCCGGCCCCCCAATCGTCATCTTCCAACGACACCTTGAAACCGCCGTAAATATCAGTCAGCAATCGCGGCAATGTTGGGCCCGCCAGATCTGCAGAATGCGTGGCGCCGGCTGTCGGAGACGGCAAGGCCCTATTCGCCGGCCTTCGCCATCGCCATGGCGGTGATCGCCGTTCCCTTGGCGCTGCTCTATCTCATGCCTCTTATGCTGGGCCTGGTCGCGCCCAAGCTCGATCCCGCCATCGACCTTTATGCCGTCAATCGGCCCTTGGCCTTCATCTTCCTGGACGTGGACGGAAAAGAAGTCGGCCATCGCGGCGCCGTGGTGGGCGAAAGGCTGAAGCTGGAGGAGATGCCCGCCTATCTTCCCGCCGCCTTCATCGCCATGGAGGATCGGCGCTTCTATTATCACAACGGCATCGATCCGGTGGGTTTGACGCGGGCGCTGCTGCTGGATCTCAAGGCCCGCAAATGGGTGGCGGGCGGCTCCACCATCAGCCAGCAGACCGCGAAAATCGTCTATACCGACCAAGAGCGCACCATGTCGCGCAAGCTGACGGAATTGATCAATGCCGCCGGGTTGGAAAAGACCCTCACCAAGCAGCAGATCCTGCAGCTTTATCTCAACCGCATCTATCTGGGCAGCGGCGCCTATGGCGTGGATGGCGCGGCTCGCACCTATTTCGGCACCAGCGCGCGGCAGCTGAGTTTGGCGCAGGCCGCGATGCTGGCGACCCTGACGCGCGCGCCGTCGGTCTTCTCGCCCCGCCGCGACCTGCTGCGGGCGCAGCAGCGCGCCACCCTGGTGCTGGATTCCATGGTCGATAACGGCGCCATCACCGAAGAACAGGCGGCTGAGGCGCGCGCCCATCCCGCCCAGATCATTGACCGGGTCAGCCTGGACGCGCGCAATTATTTCCTGGACAGCGCCGCTGACGAAGCTACAAAGCTTGCGACGGTGAACGGCGCGGCGCCCAGTTCAGACATGGTGGTTCACACCACTTTGGAGCCGAAAGTGCAGGAAGCCGCGCGGCTCGCGGCGCTGCGCACAATCAACAAATACGGCAAGAAAACCCGCACCAGCGAAGCCGCGGTGGTGATGATGAAGCCGGACGGCGCGGTCAGCGCCATGATCGGCGGCGTCGATTACCGCGACTCGGTGTTCAACCGCGCCACCCAGGCGCATCGCCAGCCCGGTTCGGCCTTCAAGCCCTTCGTCTATCTGGCGGCGCTGGAAGCCGGCATCAGCCCCTGGGAAACCCGCGACGATGAGGCCGTCGATATCGGCGGTTACCGTCCCACCAATTTCGGCGGCAAATATTACGGCACCCAAACCCTGGCGGACGCGCTGGCCCACAGCATCAACACCATTGCGGTCAACCTGGCGCAGGAAGTCGGGGTGCGCAATGTGGTGGAAGCGGCCAAGCGCGTCGGCATCACCTCGCCGCTGGAAGCCAATGCTTCCCTGGCGCTGGGCACCAATGAAGTGACGGTACTGGAATTGACCGCGGCCTATGCCGCCTTCGCCAATGGCGGCCATCGCGTTTCGC
>CBHTTW010000374.1:0-3186 GCA_966096025.1 uncultured Alphaproteobacteria bacterium
AAGCGTGGAGCAAAAGCATCGCCGCGCCGCGCAAAGCGCCCTTGGACGGACGCGCGACATTGACGGCGCGGGCGCGCAAGGAAACCAGGCGTCGGCGGCCGATGCGGCGCACCAGGTCGGCATCTTCCATATCGGCCAGGGCGCGATAACCGCCGATCTTTTGATACAGACGCTTGGGGATCAGCAAACCCTGATCGCCGTAAGGCAGCGCGAACATCGAGGTGCGCAAGCTCGCCAGGGCTTCGGACCGGCGGGCCTCACCGCCAAAATCCTCCAGCGCGAAACGGAACACCGCAGCGCGCGGCTGTTCCATCACCGCCTGATCGATGAAGGACTCCGCCTCCACTTCCCAGCCCGGCTCAAGCGCGGTTTCGGGATGCAGGAACAACAGCCAGTCGCTCTTTGCGGTCGCGGCGCCTTCGATCAATTGCTGGCCGCGTCCCTTGCGGGCATGAACGATATGGGCGCCCGCCCCATCGGCGATGGCCAGAGTGCTGTCGGTCGAACCAGCGTCGCAGACGATCACTTCCCGCACCACCCCGCGCACCGCCGCCGGGATAAGGCTGTCGAAACAGCGCGGCAACAGGCGCTCGGCATTGACGGTGGGGATGACGACAGAGATCATGACGCTATAATGACGCAAGCTGCGGGCGGCGCCAAAGAATATTCCGTCACAGGGTTAGCTGCACCCTGACCAATTAAGCACCTGTAATTTTTACCGTTTCGCTGCTTATTTTGCGGGCAACTTCATGCGCCGTTTCAACGCGTGGCCGGTTCCGCGACAGGATAGAGACTTGGAGACGCTTTCCCCACCCGCCAGCCGCTGCCATCGCCGTCATGCGTGAGTTCGGCCTTGATCGCGCCTTTGGCGTTTTTGGCGCTCTTTGGGTCTTTGGCCAATTTGGTCATGGTCAGTTTGGAATCCCATAGCGGCAACACCGCCGTGCCGTCCTTGCCGAAGGAAATCTCGCGCACCCACAAGCGGCTGGTTTTCCCGGCATGTCTTGCGTCCGCCGCCACCACCACGTCGGAATTCTCCACCTTCAACACTTTAAGCTCGAGGTCCAACTTGCCCAGATCGTCCTCGGCGCGTTCATCCAGCTGAATGGGCTTGGTGTAGACGGGCAGGATAAGTCCGTCGGTATAGGGGCCGGCCAACCAAGGCTGGCCCGAAGGACGGACAATCTCATAGCCATAGTCGCGGCCGGTAATGCAGTAGAAATCCTTCGCGACATTTCCGGCAGCCATCTGCCGCATGGAGGCGCACCATGTCGATCCATCCCGGCGCAGCATCGGCTCTTTCTCCGTCCGATTGTCCACCAAATGGAAAACGGTGCCCGCATCGGCGGCTATCCGTATCGCGCCATTCTCGGTTTCGAAGGGCGCGACCAGAACCGCGGTACGACGGCGGGTGGCAGTGCCTTTCACCACCACGCCTTGATCCTGAATTTCGGCGGCGGCCAAGGTAAGGTCCGCGGCGCGTATGCCGCCATCCACCAGCGGGGCTTGCGCATCGTAGGCTGGAAGGCGCGGAACCACGGGCTTCAGGAGCGGTGCCAACCGCGCTTCGGTGTCGGCGGGCAGAAGATTGCGCTCCCAATCCCTTTGCTTGGCGGGCTTGACCTTGGCATAGGCCGCGATCTCCTCCTTGGTCATCGGTACGGTGCGGTATCCCATATTGTACATGCACAGATCGTTACCCCGGCGCGTCGCCTTGGCATCGTCGACGGCCGCAAAAATGCCGATCAGGATCAAGGCCGCGCCGGCTCCCGCGACTCCGCCCTGGGCAATTGCGGGACCGACAAAGTCGCCTCTGCCCGGTTCGTCCAATTGCGGCAGGTCGGCGCCGTCAGCCTTGCTCACGATCTCACGGCAGCTCGCCTGGTCGGCGGTGCGCTGTTCCAAAGTGACGCCGGGTTTGGCCAGGAAATTTACCGGGCCACGCGTGGGCGGGACCCAGGGGTCGGCAAGAGCTGCCTGATTCAGTCCCAGCAACGCCGCCAGCGCGGTTGCGACAAGCTTTGATCCGCTATGCATGTTGTTCCTCGATTGTGCGTCAGGAGCCGACAAAGCTTTCGCTCAAATGACAATAAGCGGGTGGCGTTTCCGGCGCCGCGCCATGGCTGATCACCATGTCGATGATGCGCGCATCCCGCAGCCAGGTGCCGGCGGTGAAATCCACCGCATAAAAGACCGGGCCATTGGCGTCCTGCACCGACCAGATTGTCCGGGCGGTGGCACCGTCGCCGCTCATCACTGCCACGGTCAGCTTGGGCGCCTCCGCGAGCGGCACCAGATGCGATGCCAGATCGGTCAGCGTGGCTTTCTGCTCGCCATCCTGCCAGCGCGTTTCAGGTCCTTCGGATTCAAAGACCGCGGCTAAATCCTTTTGGGTGGCGCTGGACGTCAGGCCGCGATAGGCGGTCATCGCCTTTTGCACACGCTCCAGATTCGCTTTGGCGCGCTCGGCGTCCAGCGGAATGGCGTGCCGGCAATTGAATTCCAGCTGGACATTGGCCTGGTCCGCGGCCATCTGGCCGGACATCTGGCCAAGCCAAATCTGAGCCCCGGCTGTTGTGCCGGCGCCTGCCCACAAGGCAGCCGCCGCCAAGGCGGACAGCGTCCGTTTCATCGTGATTCCCCCTAAAAGCCCGGCGGAACTCTAAAAGTGACAATTTTTCAGGCAAGTAGAGCTGCCGGAACGGCCCGGTTCTCGATTGGAAAGCGCTTCACAGATGGCGATTATGCCGAACTTGACGGATGGCCGCAGGCGGAGCTATGCCCTTTTGGGACAGGCCGCACTTCTAGCATTGGGGTTAGCCGGGGCCGCGTTGGCGGCCTATGGCTTCCTCGCCACTTGCACCTGGATACAGACTCGCGGGTTCACTTTGAGCGAGGCCGGGGCCATAAGATCGGTTTTTAACCCAGCGGCGGTTAAGGCCCCTACAAGGGCTTCCGCTGCGGCTGCCTCCTTGGGCACTACGAATTGTGATGCTTGGCCCGCCGCGTCCGTATGCTGGTTGTTTACCGTGACAAAAATGCCGGTGGCTGACCCGATCAGGGTTCCCTGGGTATTGATAAAATCCCAGTCGGCTTCAACCGCTGCATTTTTTATCTGGGTTGCCAGCCTGGACGGCTCATCGTCTCGCGGGAAAGTAACAATCTCACAGACCGTCCCAGCAAATG
>CBHTTW010000375.1:0-3127 GCA_966096025.1 uncultured Alphaproteobacteria bacterium
GATGCTGGGGGTGCGCCGGGCCGGCGTCACCGTGGCGATCCACGGCTTTGAGCGGCGCGGACTGGTGACCACACGTCGCGGCCAGCTGACCCTGGTCAATCGCGCCGGCATCGAACAGATCGCCGGCAGTTTCTACGGCACGCCGGAAGCAGAACTGAAACGTCTTCTCGGGGACAAATAGCCCCCTGCGGTCTTCGCATCGCAAGCGATGCTACAACCACCACCCCCATGCGAGCGCGCTAAAGCGCGCGCGGGGGAGGTGACCTAAATCTATTGCGTCCGGGTGTTGGTACATGGTTTGTTCTCGCCATGCTACCCCCGAAATTCCAGCACTGGTTTGTGTCGCGCGGCTGGCAACCGCGTCCCCATCAGCTGGCGTTGACAGGGCATGCGGCACAAGGCGAGAGCGTGCTGCTGGTGGCGCCGACCGGCGGCGGCAAGACCTTGGCGGGATTTCTGCCCAGCCTGATCGACTTGGCGCAGAAACCACGACGCGCCCGCAAATCCGCCCTTCACACGCTTTATATTTCACCTCTGAAGGCGCTGGCGGTGGATGTGGCGCGCAATCTGGAAGCGCCCATCGCGGAAATGGACCTGCCGGTATCGGTGGAAACCCGCACCGGCGACACTTCCGCCGCGCGCCGCCAGCGCCAGCGCCATGCGCCGCCCGACATTTTGCTGACCACGCCGGAGCAGCTCAGCCTGCTTTTGGCCCATCCCCGCGCCGCACAGATGTTCGAGCGTCTGCGCACCGTGGTGCTGGATGAGTTGCATGCCTTGTACAATTCCAAGCGCGGCGATCTTCTGGCGCTGGCGCTGGCGCGGCTGCAATGCCTGGCGCCCGGGCATCGCCGCGTCGGCCTTTCCGCGACGGTGAAAGACCCAGTGCCCCTGCAGCGCTTTTTGATGCCGCAGCCGGGCGGCCAGGAATGCCTGTCGCGGATCGTCATCGCCCAGGGCGGCGCCAAACCCAAGATCGAAATCAGCGCCTCGGATTCCTATGTCCCCTGGGCAGGACACCTGGCGCGCCATGCCATGATCGATGTGATGGCCGCGATCCAAAGCGCCAAGACCGCCCTGGTCTTCGTCAACACCCGCAGCCAGGCGGAACGCACCTTCCAGGAATTATGGGCGATCAACGATGCCAATCTGCCCATCGCCCTGCATCATGGCTCGCTGGCCCAGGAACAGCGCCGCAAGGTGGAAGCGGCCATGACCAAGGGCAATCTGCGCGCGGTGGTGTGCACGTCCACGTTGGATTTGGGCATCGACTGGGGCGCGGTGGATAAGGTGATCTGCATCGGCGCGCCCAAGGGCGCCGCGAGACTGGTGCAGCGCATCGGCCGCGCCAATCATCGGCTGGATGAGCCCAGCCTGGCGCTTTTGGTCCCCGCCAATCGCTTTGAAGTGTTGGAATGCAACGCCGCCCGCGACGCGGTTATGGCCGGCGAATTGGACGGCGAGCGGCTGAAAGCGGGTGCGCTGGATGTGCTGGCCCAGCATGTGCTGGGCAGCGCCTGCGCCGCGCCTTTTTTTGCCGATGCGCTGTTCGCCGAGGTCCGCACGGCTTCGCCTTATGCCCATCTGACGCGCGCGGATTTCGATGCGGTGGTGGATTTCGTCGCCACCGGCGGTTATGCGCTGCGCGCCTATGACCGTTATGCGCGCCTGCGCAAAACCGAGGACGGTCGCTTTCGCCTGGCGCATCCGCGCCTGGCGCAGGAATACCGGCTCAATGCCGGTGTGATCGTGGAAGACCCGATGGTGGAGATCCGCCTGCAAGGCAAGAGTCGTCCGGCGGGGGCGGGCGGGCGCAAGTTGGGTGAATTGGAAGAGTATTTCATCGAGCAGTTGGCGGTGGGCGATACCTTCATCTTTTCCGGCGAAGTGCTGCGTTTCGAGGGCCTGCGCGAGACCGGCGCCTATGTCACCCGCGCCCGCGATCCTGAGGCGCAAATTCCAAGCTATAACGGTGGCAAATTTCCACTCTCGACATTTTTGGCGCAGCGGGTGCGCGAGATGGTGTCGTCGCCCGCGACCTGGCACAGCCTGCCCGAGCCGGTGCAGGAATGGCTGAAGGTCCAGGAATGGCGCAGTGTGATCCCCAAGCCCGGCCAGCTTTTGATCGAGACGTTTCCGCGCGGCAATCGTCATTATCTGGTCTGTTATCCCTTTGAAGGGCGGCTGGCGCACCAGACCCTGGGCATGCTGTTGACCCGGCGGCTGGAGCGCGGCCGCCATCATCCCATGGGCTTTGTCGCCAACGAATATGCCTTGGCGGTCTGGGCGGCGAAGGATATGGGCGGCATCGACATGGACGCGTTGTTCGACCAGGACATGCTGGGGGACGATCTCGACAGCTGGCTGGCCGAATCCAATCTCTACAAACGCACCTTCCGCAACTGCGCTATCATCGCCGGATTGATCCAGCGGCGTTTTCCCGGCAAGGAAAAATCCGGCCGCCAGGTCACCTTTTCCTCGGACCTGATTTATGACGTGCTCAGGGAGCATGAGCCCGATCATGTCCTGCTCCGCGCCACCTATCAGGATGCGGGAACCGGATTGCTCGATATCGCCCGGCTGGGCGACATGCTGGCGCGGGTGAAGAAGCGGCTGGTCACCCGCCGCCTGGAGCGGGTCTCGCCTTTGGCGGTGCCGGCGCTGCTGGAAATTTCCCGCGAGATGGTTGCGGGCGAAGTGGACGAAGCTATTCTGCAGGGCAATGAGGATGCGTTGATACGCGACGCCATGCGTGTGGACTGAAATGACCGATCTGCTGATAAGGGTGAATGGCGAAAGCCTGTTGCTGGATGCCTGCGGCGCGGCGTTCAGTCCGTCTTATTCCACCTTGATGTTTGCCGACTTGCATCTGGAAAAAGGCAGTTCCTATGCCCGGGGCCGCCAGTTCCTGCCGCCCTATGACAGCGCTGACACCTTGCGCCGCATGGCCCAGGCCATCGCCCGCCACAAGCCGGCGCGGGTGGTCGCGCTGGGCGATTCTTTTCACGATACGGACGCCGCCAGTCGCTTGGGTGCGCAGGAACGCGGCTTGCTGGGTGAGCTGGGCCGCGCCGCGCACTTCACCTGGATCGCCGGCAATCACGATCCCCATCCGCCCAGTTGGCTG
>CBHTTW010000376.1:0-3126 GCA_966096025.1 uncultured Alphaproteobacteria bacterium
CAGCCTTTGAAGCAGAAATGCTGGAGGATGGCGGTGACACCTTCACGATTCTGGTTCGCCTAAGGCGGGTCGACAGCAAGATCGTTCTTTACCGCCTGCTGATCGATGCCACGAAACTTGATGTCCTAGTCCGCGAGAAAAAGCCTGAGCACTTGCCGATCTGGTGCCCGGATCTGCATATCAATGACGGCGGCTGGTTCTGCCTTGGCTATGGCGCCGATGCTCCCGATCCCGTCAGCACACCCGAAGCGGCCGACAGGTGGTGGGGCATTTTGGTCAGCTTCCTACGCCTGCAGGAGCGCGCACGCGGGCTCAAGCGCTGGCCCAATAATAATGCGTGGGCGCATGGGGGCGCTGCCGGTTTCCAGGCAATTGCGGAGGAAATGGCAAATGCGATTAGCCCGGAACTCTGGAGTGCGCTGCGCAATGGGCAGATTACGGCGCGCAAGGACAATAAGCGCAGTGTTCGGGTCATGGCGGGCCCCGAACGGCTCTATTCAGTCTGGGATGGAGAAAAGCCGCAAGTCGTGAACCTGAAGCGCCCCTGCCTGTGTGGATCGGGCACGCCCCTCAAGAAGTGCGGCAAGCATGCGCGGGCCGCCGCCACACTGGCGGCGGCGTTGGCCGGCATGGAGCGGGCGACAGTGGCGTTCTGGAAACACTTTGATGATCAACCCTGCTGCGGGAGGTCGACGACCTGCCCGTTGCAGAACAACAAGGAGGCGGCCCAGGCCGCATAAATGTATGAAGGAACGCTTTGAAGGGGCAAATGCCCCGCAATTGATCCGCGCGCTGCAGCCACAGGCAATGGTGGGGCAGGATCGGTCTTTGGCCGATCGCCTGGCGCAAGCCGGCATCTTGGTGGAGTTTGCACAGGGCCAGGACATCATCGTCCAGGACCGGGCTGACAATGAAATCTACTTCCTGGTGACTGGCGAGGCCGCGGTGTTGGTGAAAGGGGCAGAGGTCGCCACGCGGAAGGCTGGCGAGACCATCGGCGAAATGGCGGCTATTGAACCGGCCTTGCCGCGTTCGGCGACTGTGCGTGCGCTTGAGACGGTGGTGGCGCTAAAGGTACCCAACGCCGCGTTCCTGGACATTGCGGAAGCCAATCCGAAGATGTATCAACCGCTCGCACGTGACCTGGCTCGCCGTCTGTATCAGCGCAATGATACAATTGCCGCGCCCAACCAGTTTCCGAAACTTTTCATCATCTCATCCTCGGAATCTTTGACGCTAGCGCACATACTACGCGAAGGGCTGGATGGACACGTCTTCAGCACGGTGTGGGATCAGGGCGTATTTTTTGCCGGGGGCTACACCTTAGAAGCGCTAGAACAGCAGGTTGCGGAATCGGATTTTGCGGTGGCCATAGCCGAGCCCGATGACATTGTGGAATCGCGCGGTTCGCGCGCACCGACCGTGCGGGACAATGTCTTGTTTGAGTTGGGTCTCTTCATGGGCAAGCTGTCCCGCCATCGCTCCATCTTGGTCCATCCTGCAATCAAGGATTTGAAGCTACCGAGCGACTTGCAGGGCCTGAACTTGATTCGTTATGCGTCGACTTCAGAGCCGTTGGTAGACCGGCTGCGGCCCGTCTGCCTGCAGCTGAAAGCTGTGGTCGAACGTCTGGGAGTGAAAGTGCATGGTAAGCCTTAAAAGGGCCGCTCGAGACGGCCGGCCTAGCGCACGGGGTGCTTCAGCTCCCCAAGGCGAGACAATGCCGAGACAATGCCCTAGGCTTACTAAGCCTAAGTATTGGTAGCACCGGACGGATTTGAACCGCCGACCAAGGGATTATGATTCCCCTGCTCTACCGCTGAGCTACGGTGCCAGACCGGACGGCCCGTTAAGGCTGGGGCCGCGGAGGCGGGGATGTAGGGTTGCAGCCACAGACCTGTCAAGTTGGCCTGCCAAGTTTGGCCTGATCAGGCCGCGGCCTGGGCCTCTTTTGACGCCGTGATCCAGCCGCCGCCCAGCACGCGGCTGCCGTCGGGATCGTAGAACACACAGGCCTGCCCCGGCGCGATGGCGTCTTCCGGCGCCGCCAGTTCCACCGTCGCCCCGCCCCCGGCCTGCGGCGTCACCGTGGCCGCCACCGGCGGGCGCATGGACCGCACTTTGACCCGGGCCGGGAACGGCGCATCATGCGCCGCCAGCCAATTGACCTGGCGCAGGGTGATGATCGATGACCCCAGCGCCGAACGCGGCCCCACCACCACGCGGGCATTGACCGGATCGAGCTTTAGGACAAACAAGGCTTCCGCATTGCCGGAAAGATTGAGGCCCTTGCGCTGGCCGACGGTGAAATTGGTGATGCCGTCATGGCGGCCCAGCACCGTTCCGGATTGATCGACAATATCGCCGGGCCGCGCCGCATCGGGCCGCAGCCGGCTGACGATCGCCGTATAGCGCCCCTCGGGCACAAAGCAGATGTCCTGGCTGTCGGGCTTGTCGGCATTGACCAGACCGAGCTCGGCGGCGATGGCGCGCACCATGGTCTTGTCCATGTCGCCCAGGGGAAAGCGCAGATAGTCGAGCTGGGCCTGGGTGGTGGCGAAGAGAAAATAGCTTTGAT
Organism: uncultured Alphaproteobacteria bacterium; assembly: GCA_966096025.1. Classification (GTDB taxonomy): domain Bacteria; phylum Pseudomonadota; class Alphaproteobacteria; order Micropepsales; family Micropepsaceae; genus Rhizomicrobium. The sequence continues at coordinate 2,579 of CBHTTW010000376.1, forward strand.
CGCGCGTGCTGTCGGCGGCGGCGTGCAGCTCCGCGCCGCCCGCGGCTTCCACGCGCCGGACATAATGGCCGGTGGCCAAAGCCTGCGCGCCCAATTCGCGCGCGGTATCCAGGAGATCGGCGAACTTCACCCGTTCGTTGCAGCGAACGCAGGGAATCGGCGTTTCACCCTTGGCATAGCTCTCGGCGAAATCCTCGATCACATTCTTGCGGAAGCGGCTTTCGTAATCGAGGACATAATGGGGGATGCCGATGCTCTGGGCCACGCGCTTGGCGTCATAGATATCGGCACCGGCGCAACAGGCGCCCTTGCGCGCCGGCGTCTTGTCTTCCGGATAAAGCTGCAAGGTGATGCCCACCACGTCGAAACCCTGACGCTTGAGCAGCGCCGCGGTGACGGACGAATCCACGCCGCCAGACATGGCGGCCACGATGCGGCTTCCGGGCTTGAGAGACGGGTCCATCTTGGCCGGTCCTATAGGACCAGCCTCAAAGAATCGCAAGAAGTACGGAGATTACGGCTTTCCCGGCCCAGCCCGGTCGCGCCTT
>CBHTTW010000377.1:0-3117 GCA_966096025.1 uncultured Alphaproteobacteria bacterium
GCTCCATCGTCGAACGCTTCCGTCCCCAGACGGTGGTGATGAGCCAGAATGAAATCCACGCCTCGGTGCGGCTGCGCACCTTGGGCCAGGTCTGAGGCGGGCACGGCCATGGCCCAAACCCAAGCCAGCTGCCAACTCATCGCCTTTCCGCGCGCCGTACTGCACAATCTGTTGGGCGAAGCCATGAAACGCCATCGCTTGCCGGAACATCTCGCCCAGGCGTTGGTGCGCGAAGCGACGATTTTTCCCGAAGCCGGTGTCGACGGCGCCTTGGCCCGCGCGCTCGACCAGCGCCTGAAGCCCAAGCCGATCGATTTGGAAAAGGCGCGCGGCATCTTGCTGGTGGGACCGGCCGGCTCCGGAAAAAGCGCGGTCGCCGCCAAGATCCATCACGCCGCCACTTTGATCGGCCGCAAGACCGAATTGAGCCGCGCCGATGGCGGGCTGGCGCTGTTTCGCACCGGCACCAATCCGCCGGACCTGCTGACCGTCATGGAAGCCGACGGCTTCAATCCCCTCAATGCCCGCGCCGCCAGCGCCTTCAGCGCCTTGGGCGATATTGAAGGCGTCGAAACCATCGGCGTCGTTTCGGCGCTCAGCGATGCCGAGGATGTCGGCGATATCGTCGCCGCGTTCCGTTTCCGCCGGGTGATCATCACCAATTTGGACCGCACCCGCCGTTTGGGCGCGGCCCTGGCCGCCTGCCTGTCAGGCGCCAGCCTCGCCCATGTTACCCATGGCTCAAGGCCGGAAGATGGCTTGGATATGCTGGAGCCCGGCGCCCTGGCGACACAGATGCTGGCCGCTTCCCACTAAGTCGCGTCAGCGTTTTTTTCCGCCGCCGCCACCAGCCTTGCCACGATTATCCAATGCAAAGGGGCCGGGCCCCAATCCCACCAGCAACAGCAACCCGCCGCAGATCGCAAAATCGCGGGCGAAAATCCCGAACTGCTGCGCCCGTCCGGCGGCTTCGGTATAGTGCCAAAAATCATGCATGGTGACGGCTGCGATCATGGTCATGCCGAACAAGACAATCGCGGCATGACGGGTGTGATAGCCGAACAGAAGCGAGATGCTGCCCATCGCGATCAAAAGCAGTACTACCAACAGGACCAGCGGCGGCAGAGGCACATGCTTGGTTGTCAGGTCGGCGGCGATGGCGTGCCAATTGTTCACGATGTCGATCGCGCTGGTCAGATAAAACCAGACAAAGGCGCAGCGTCCGAAAAACGGCGAGATGGTTTCCGCGAATGACATGCCCTGACGCCCCCTGACTGCCTGACCAATCCTTGGCATCGGCAGCGACTCAACCGCCGGAATCATAGGCCAGCCGCGCCCTGGTTCAACGGCATGGTTAAGGAAAACGCGCTCTTTTTGTCACGGAACCCCTACAGGTGTGACTCTTGAGGAACGCCGAAATGGGCGGCCGCGTTATTGCGGCGAAGGGTTCTATTCGAGGCCAACCCCAATGTCAGCAATCGGCATATCCGCCCCCCGCGGAAAGGGTTTTGCGGTTTCCGCCCATGCCGAACTTCGGCACGACCATCTTGTCTTTGAGCGCCAGCAATCCCTGGCGCTGCGGGAAATGGAATGGGAAGACCGGATTCAGCCGCTTCTGCCCTGGAGCGCGTTAATCATGCGGGGCGTGGGCGTAACGATCTTCGTTGCCGCGATTCTGGCAATGATGGTCTGAGGCAACCTGCTCCGACCAAGGCGCGAGGAATTTTAGGTCCTGAGCAGGAGCGAGGAGCGATGTGGGCCAAAGCGCCCATGAGCGACGAGCGACGAACTCAGGGCCTAAAAGAACCGCGACTTAAGCGCTGCGGAGGGCATGCTTGCGCAGGTGGCGAACCAAAGCGATTTCGTCCAAGCGGGCCTGCGCGCGGCGGGCCTGCATTTCGCTCAGCCGCTTGGACTGCTGTTCGGTGGCGACTTCCAGCGATTTGAGGTCATGGAAGGCGTCCGTCAGGTCCTGCTGGGCGGCGGCATATTCGCGTTCGATTTCCTTGAGGGTGGTGCGCAGATTTTCGCGCCGCGCCTCGATGGAACGCAGAAAGGACGGGAAGGCCAGGCGGCCGATATCGGAATCGCCGGCGCGCTGCTTTTCGCGGGTCACATTGTCGTCCAGGTCGGTCAGCTTGCGCTCCAGATCGGCCTTCATGGCATCGATCGAGGCAATACGACGCTTCATTTCATCGACGCGGAAGCGCTTGAGGCGCAGCAGCGTATCGGTCCGGTTCATCGCGCACTCCCTTCGGCGCTATCCAGGATGGCGGACAGCGCGTCATAGCATTCGCTCAACGCCGCCCGCTCGGTCTTGGACTGAGCCAAAAAGGCCTCGAGGGCGGGATAGAGCCTCACGGCCTCATCCACTTCAGGATTCGTGCCAGCCTTGTACGCGCCCAACCGGATAAGTTCCGCCATGTCTTCGTAAATGGTCAGGGGCTGGCGGGCCCGCAAAACCAGCTTTTGCTGGTCGTCAGTGTTGCACGCCGGCATGGCGCGGCTGACGCTCTTAAGGATGTTGATCGCCGGAAAGCGCCCCCGTTCCGCAATGGCACGTTCCAAAACGATATGCCCGTCCAGGATGCCGCGCACCGCGTCGGCCACCGGTTCGTTGTGATCGTCGCCCTCCACCAACACGGTAAACAGGCCGGTAATCGTGCCTTTGCCTTCCGGACCGGGTCCGGCGCGCTCGAGCAGCCGCGGCAGTTCGGCAAAGACCGTTGGCGTATAGCCCTTGGAGGCCGGCGGCTCGCCCGCCGAAAGACCGATCTCGCGCTGGGCCATGGCAAAGCGGGTGACCGAATCCATCAGCAGCAAAACATTCAGGCCCTGGTCGCGCAGATGCTCGGCCACCGTCATGGCGACATAGGCCGCCTGGCGGCGCACCAGCGGCGCTTCGTCCGAGGTTGCGGCGATCACCACCGAGCGGGCGAGACCTTCCTCGCCCAGATCGTCTTCGATGAATTCTTTGACTTCGCGACCGCGCTCGCCGATCAATCCGATCACGATGGCATCGGCATTGGAATTGCGCGCCAGCATCGACAGCAAGATGGATTTGCCCACGCCGCTGCCGGCGAAAATGCCCATGCGCTGTCCGGCGCAGCAGGTGGT
>CBHTTW010000378.1:0-3097 GCA_966096025.1 uncultured Alphaproteobacteria bacterium
TGGCGATCTCGAACAGCCCGTCGAGAATGTCTTCCAGCATGGCGGGATTGCCGACAAACAGGCGCGCGATCTGTCCGGCATAATGTTCGAAGCCGGCAATGTCCTGGCGCGCCAGGTTGAAGATGCGCTGGACATTGGCCTGTTCTTCCGGCGGCACGCCGAAGACCTGGCGGAAGACCTGAAATTCCTGGTCAGTGACCACGCCGTCGGCGCGCGCCATCTTGCCCGCCAGCGCCACCACCGCGATGGTGAAGGTGACGCCGGGATCGGCTTCGCGGTCGAGGAAAAAATGGCCGACCACGGCGCCGACAACGGCACCGACGGGGCCGCCGACAAAAAGGCCGGCAGCGGCGCCACTCACTTTACCCCAGACAGACATCTCACCTACGCAGCATCGACGGCGCGGGGATTATAATTCAATAAAGGAGCAAGCCAACGCTCGGCTTCCTCAAGCGTCCAATTCTTACGGCGGGCGTAATCTTCCACCTGGTCGCGCTCGATCTTGCCCACACCGAAATAGCGGCTTTCGGGATGGGCGTAGTAAAAGCCCGAGACCGAGGAACCCGGCCACATGGCATAGCTTTCGGTCAGCTTGACGCCGATCTTGGCTTCGGCATCCAGCAGCTTGAACAGGGTGGCTTTTTCGGAATGTTCGGGCTGGGCGGGATAGCCGGGCGCCGGGCGAATGCCGCGATAGGATTCCTTGATCAGCTGGTCATTGCTGAAATGTTCGTCCGCCGCATAGCCCCAATAATCCTTGCGCACCCGTTCATGCATGCGTTCGGCAAAGGCTTCCGCCAGCCGGTCGGCCAATGCCCGCAGCAGAATCGCGGAATAATCATCCTTGGCGGCCTCGAACTTCTTGATGTGCTTGTCCTCGCCGATCCCGGCAGTCACCACAAAGCCGCCGATATAATCCTCGGTGCCGACGGGCGCGATGAAATCGGACAGCGCCAGATTGGCCCGCCCTTGCTCGCGGGCCATCTGCTGGCGCAAACTGTGGAGAGTCTGGATGGGGAATTTCCGCGCCTTGTCGCCATAGACGATAATGTCGTCGGGATTTTTGGGATCGCGGTTGGCGGGCCAGAAGCCGATCACCGCGCTGGCGGTCAGCCACTTGCCGTCGATGATTTTCTTCAGCATCGCCTGGGCGTCACGATAGAGATCGCGTGCCGCCTGGCCGACCTTTTCGTCTTCCAGAATGGCGGGGAAGGGTCCGGCCAATTCCCAGGTCTGGAAGAAGGGACCCCAGTCGATATAATTGGCCAGCTCGCCCAGATCGTAATTGGTGTAAATGCGCGAACCCATGAAGTTCGGTACGGGCGGCGTATAGCCCGTGAAATCGAGCTTGGCGGCGTTGGCGCGGGCCTGATCCAAGGTGATGCGCTTGCCGCCCGGCTGCTTGCTGGCATGGGCGACAGCCATTTTCTCATATTCGGCGCGAATGCCGGCGGCATAGTTGGCGCCGGTGTCCTTGTGCATCAAGCTGGAGGCCACGCCCACGGCGCGGCTCGCGTCGGTGACATAGACGGTCTGGCCGCGGCGATAGGACGGATCGATTTTCACCGCCGTATGCACCTTGGAGGTGGTGGCGCCGCCGATCAGCAGCGGAATGTCGAAACCCTGACGCTCCATCTCGCTGGCCACCGTCACCATCTCATCCAGGGACGGGGTGATCAGGCCCGACAGGCCGATGATATTGGCTTTGTGTTCGCGTGCCGCGTCCAAAATCTTCTGGGTCGGCGTCATGACGCCCAGATCGATCACCTCATAGCCGTTGCATTGCAGGACGACGCCGACAATGTTCTTGCCGATATCGTGCACATCGCCCTTCACCGTCGCCATGATGATCTTGCCGGCCGGTTCCTTGACCTGGCTTTTGTCGGCATCCATGAAGGGCAGCAGATAGGCCACCGCCTTTTTCATCACCCGCGCCGACTTGACCACCTGCGGCAGGAACATCTTTCCCGAGCCGAACAAATCGCCCACCACATTCATCCCCGCCATCAGCGGGCCTTCGATCACATCCAGCGGACGCGACGATTGTTTGCGGGCTTCCTCGGTGTCCTCGACGATGAAAGCGTCGATACCCTGCACCATGGCGTGGGAAATGCGCTCGTTGACCGGCAGGCTGCGCCAGGCGGCATCTTCCACCTGGGCCGTGGCGCCGCCGCCCTTATACTCCTGCGCCAAGGCCAGGAGCCGCTCGGTCGCATCCTCGCGGCGGTTGAACAGCACATCCTCGATGCCTTCGCGCAACGGCGTGGGAATGTCCTGATAGACCGTCAACTGGCCGGCATTGACGATGCCCATGTCCATGCCCGCCTTGATGGCATGGAACAGGAACACCGAATGCATCGCCTCGCGCACCTTTTCATTGCCCCGGAAGGAAAATGAGAAGTTGGAGACGCCGCCGGAAATATGGGCGTGAGGATTTTCCCGGCGGATGATCTCAGTCGCCTCGATAAAGGCTTTGCCATATTCGTTATGCTCTTCCAGCCCGGTGGCGACGGCAAAGATATTGGGATCGAAGATGATGTCTTCCGGCGGGAAACCGACCTTGCCTACCAGAATGTCATAGGCACGCTTGCAGATTTCAATCTTGCGCTCCCGCGTATCGGCCTGGCCGACCTCGTCGAACGCCATCACCACCACCGCGGCGCCAAAGCGGCGCACTTCCTTGGCATGCTTCAGAAATAGCTCCTCGCCTTCCTTCAATGAAATCGAGTTGACGATCACCTTGCCCTGACAGCATTTCAGGCCGGCCTGGATCACGTTCCACTTGGAACTGTCGATCATCAGCGGCACCTTGGAGATGTCCGGCTCACCCGCCATCATGTTGACGAAGCGGGTCATGGCCGCCTCGCCGTCGATCATGCCCTCGTCCATGTTGATGTCGATGACCTGGGCGCCGTTCTCAACCTGCTGGCGCGCGACTTCCAGCGCCGCTTCATAGTCGTTGGCGACGATCAGCTTGCGGAACTTGGCAGAGCCGGTGATGTTGGTGCGTTCGCCGACATTGATGAAATTCAGGTCGGGCGTCAGGGTGAAAGGCTCCAGCCCCGACAGGCGCATATATTTGGGCTTTTGCGGAATG
>CBHTTW010000379.1:0-3096 GCA_966096025.1 uncultured Alphaproteobacteria bacterium
TCATCTTCCGCCATGCCATGATCTTTCCCGATGCGGAAACCAGCGCCGCCCAATGCGAGGCGTTGCTGAACCTGGCCCTGGAAGCCTGCGAGCATTATTACCCGGCCTTCCAGTTCGTGCTGTGGGGCGGCAAAACGGCGGAAGACGCCATAGCCTCGGCGGTGCTGGAGTGCGCCGGCCAAGCGTGATGCTGTGAGTATTCTTCTCATCGGTAAGGGACGGATGGCCCCCGCGCCGAAGGCGGGCAAACAAACAAAGGAGCTCATTCTTCTCGTGGGAGCGGGCAGAATGGGCGGCGCCCTGCTCAAGGGTTGGCTGGATCGCGGCATCAATTCCATTGCCGTGGTCGAACCCAAGCCGTCGGCCCGGCTGCGCCAATGGGCCAAAGCCAAGAAAGTCGCGCTGTTCGACAAGCCCTCCGCGGTCAAACGCAAGCCCGCGGTCTGTGTGGTGGCGATCAAGCCGCAAGTGCTGAAAGGCGAGGCGGCCACCCTGGCGGGATTCGCGCAAGGCGGCGCGCTGATGATCTCCATCGCGGCGGGCACTTCGATCGCTGCTTTGGCCCAGACCTGGGGCAAAAAGGCGCGCATCATCCGCGCCATGCCCAACACCCCAGGCGCCATCGGCCAGGGCATTACCGGCATTTATTCCGCCAAGGGGGTCACGGCAGCGGACAAGAAGCGCGCCGCATCCTTGCTGGCGGCCCTGGGCGAAACGCTATGGGTGAGCAAGGAAGCGTTGATCGACAGCGTCACGGCGGTGTCGGGCTCGGGGCCCGCTTACCTTTTCCTGATGGCGGAGGCGCTGACCGAGGCGGGGGTGGCGGAAGGCCTGCCGCGCGCCCAGGCGGAGAAATTCGCCCGCGCCACCGTGTCGGGGGCGGGCGCCTTGCTGGCGGCGGACAAATCCCCTGCCTCGGCGCTGCGCGAAGCGGTCACCAGTCCGGGCGGCACCACTGCGGCGGCGCTGTCTGTGCTGATGGCGGATGACGGGCTGATGGGTTTGATGAAACGCGCGGTGCGCGCGGCGCGCAAGCGGGCGGAAGAGCTGCGCTGATCCTCATGCTTCGACAGGCCCAGCATGAGGATAATCCTCACCCTGAGCTTGTCGAAGGATGAGGGTAGTTAAACCGGCAGTCTGACTGTCGCTTTCAGGCCGCCCATCACGCTTTGATCCAGTAAAATCTCACCGCCATGCGCCCGGGCGATGTCGCGGGCGATGGCCAGGCCCAGGCCCGAGCCGCCACTTTGCAGATTGCGTCCCTCATCCAACCGGTGAAAGGGACGGAAGGCTTCTTCGCGCTTGGGTTCGGGAATGCCGGGGCCGTCATCCTCGACCGCGATTTCCACAAGATGCTCGTCCTGGCGCAAACCGACGGCCACCTTGGCGCCGTGCTTGAGGGCATTGTCGATCAGATTGGCCAGTACCCGCCTGAGGCCCGCGCGCCGCACACTGACCAAGACATGATCGGGGACGGTGATCTTGATCTGTGCCTTCTTGTGCGCCCGCTCCGCCGCCATGGCCACTTCGCGCACCAATTCGCCCAGGTCGGTGAGGCTGGCATCCTCGCCGCCTTCGCCCCGGGCAAAGGCCAGATAATCGTCCAGCATGTGTTCCATCTCGGCAATGTCGGTGCGCATGGAATTGACGTCGGAATCTTCGGGCATCATGGCCAAGGTCAGCTTCAGCCGGGTCAGCGGCGTCTTGAGGTCATGGCTGACTCCCGCCAGCATCTCGGTGCGCTGGCTGACATGGCGCTCGATGCGCTCGCGCATGGTGATGAAGGCCTGGGCGGCGCGGCGCACTTCGGCGGCGCCATAGGGCTTGAAATCGGGCACCGCCCGGCCCTTGCCGAAACTGTCGGCGGCGCGGGCCAGCCGCTCGATGGGCCTGACCTGGTTCTTCAGGAAGATGATGGCGATACCCATCAGGATCAGCGCCGATCCCACCATCCAGAGGATGAAGAGGTCGGGCTTTGAAACCGTGACCCGGTCGCGCGGCACCAGCACCGACAGAACCCCGTTATGCACATCCACCTGGATCTCGAAATCATTGTCGATGCGTTCGGTGCGAAAATCGCGGTCGGCGCCGATCCGCTGCTCCAATATGTCGTCCAGCGCCACATCGATGGTGCTGACGGGCTGGCCGTGAAAGCGCGGCAGGTTTTCGCCCGGCAGGAATCGGATGCGATAGGCGAGCTGGCGCTCCGCCAAGGTCCGCAAGGCTAGTCGTTGCTCGCCTTGATGTTCATCCTCCAGCGCCACCAGCAAGGCAATGTCGGCGGCGACGTCGCGCGCCAGGCGCCTTGTGGTCGTGTCCAGGTCGCGCTCGAAGAACACATAGGCGATGATCGCCTGCAGCAGCACAATCGGCGCGACGATGATGATCAGGGCGCGGCCGAACAGTCCGCGCGGCAAAAAGCGTTTGAGGGAAAAGCCCTCAGCCACGACCCACCTCAACCACGATCAGGCACCAGCATATAGCCAACCCCACGTACCGTTTGCAGGTACAAAGGCAGCTTGGGGTCTTCCTCGATCTTGCGGCGCAGGCGCGTCACCTGCACATCGATGGAGCGTTCCAGGGCCACATTCAGCCGCTTGCACAATTCGGTGCGGCTGAAGGGGCGCCCGGCATGGGTGGCGAAGAGCTGGAGCAGCGCCGCTTCCGCGCCGGTCAATTTCACGGGACGCCCGGCGCGGGTCAGCCGCGAGGTGCCGGGATCGAACAGGGCCTCGCCCATGCGCACCGGTCCCAAGGCCGGCATTTCGGGCGGCGCGATGCGGCGCAGCAGCGAGTTGACCCGCAGCAAAAGCTCGCGGGGTTCGAACGGCTTGGCCAGGTAATCGTCGGCGCCCAGTTCCAGGCCCTCGATACGGTCGGCGGGATCGCCGCGCGCCGTCAGCATCAGGATGGGGACAGCGGATTCCCGGCGCACGCTTCGGGTGAGGTCGAAACCGGATTCCCCCGGCATCATCACATCCAGGATCAACAGATCGAAAGCCATGCCCTTCATCAGGGCGCGCGCCTCGGCGGCGCCTGGTGCGGCGCTGACCCGGTAGCCATTGGCGGACAGATAGCGCTGCAGCAGGGCGCGCA
>CBHTTW010000380.1:0-3092 GCA_966096025.1 uncultured Alphaproteobacteria bacterium
CATAGCGCGCCAGCTCCGCCAATTCCTTGGGCCTGACCGCGCCTTCGAGCAGGGAATAGGCGCTCTTGACGCGCAGATGGACGAAGGAGGCCATGAGATGTTTTTCCAAAAACCAGATCAGGCGCGCACTATCGCCCGACATGATCTGGATTTGGGCCGGATAAGGGGGCCAGCCGCCGCCCTATCCACAGCAACCGCCTTTAGACGGGAAGATGGCTCAGGGCCGCCTGGGCGCCATTGGCCAGGACAAAGGCCCACACCATGAAAAGCACCAAACCCGCACCCGCCGCCGCATCCTTGGCCCAAAGCATGTCGATCTCCCTCTGCTGGATTTCGTTCTACTTTGGTTCCTGCTTAAACACAAGAACAAAACAGGACCGTTCTAAAATGAAACGTTTTGCTAACCATGAAAACAGAGGAACAAAGCGGGTTTTTCCAGGAAAACCGCGGCTTCAGTGGGGCTTGGAGCCTTCGACCAGCCGGCCCTGATGCAGCATCAAAACCCGGTCCATCCTGCCCGCCAGCTCCAGATTGTGGGTGGCGATCAGGGCCGCCAGACCCTGCGCCCGGGTGATCTCGATCAGGGCGTCGAACACCCCGCCCGAGGTCTTGGGATCCAGATTGCCGGTGGGCTCATCGGCCAACAGCAGGCGCGGCCGGTTGGCCAGGGCCCGGGCGATGGCGACCCGCTGCTGTTCGCCGCCCGACAGTTGCGCCGGGCGGTGGGTCAGCCGCTGTCCCAGGCCCAAACTCTCCAATAGCCGTGCGGCTTCCTTGGCGGCATCGGCCTTGGAACGTCCGGCGATCATCTGGGGCAGGACCACATTCTCCAGGGCATCGAATTCGGGCAGCAGATGATGCGCCTGATAGACAAAGCCCATGCGGTCGCGGCGGATGGCGGTGCGTTCGGCGTCGGGCAGGCCGGAGGTGGCAGTGCCCTCGATGATGATCTCGCCGCTGGTGGGCGCTTCCAACAGGCCGGCGATATGCAGCAGCGAGGATTTGCCCGAGCCGCTGGGACCGACCAGGGCCACGATCTCGCCCGCCGTGATCGCAAGGCTGAGCTCGCTGAACACTTCCAGCTGCCCCTCACCCTCCTTGTAGCGGCGGGTGATATTTTCCAGGCGCAGGACCTCACTCATAGCGCAGCGCCTCGACCGGATCGAGCCGCGCCGCCCGCCATGAGGGATAAAGCGTCGCCAGGAATGTCAGGACCAGCGCCATGATCACCACGCCGGTCACTTCCATGGGGTCCAGGGTCGCCGGCATCTTGGCCAGGAAATAGACCGTATCGTCGAACAAGGGCGTTCCGGTCAGATGCTGCAGCGCCTGCCGGATGCTTTCGATATTGGCGCAAAACGCAACCCCCAGAACAAAACCGATCAAGGTGCCGGTCACGCCAACGCTCATGCCCGCGATCAGGAAAACCCGCATCACGGCACCGCGCGTCGCGCCCATGGTGCGCAGGATGGCGATATCCGGCGACTTGTCCTTCACCAGCATGATCAGGCCCGACACGATATTCAGCGCCGCCACCAGGATGATCAGCGACAGGATCAGGAACATCACATTGCGTTCGACCTGCACCACTTCGAAAAAAGCGCTGTTGATATTCTGCCAGGGCACGGCGCGGGTCTGAGGACCTGCCGCCTTGAGCAAGTCCGGCAGCATGTCCAGATTGGCCTGCGGATCGGTGACCATCACCTCAAGGCCGCTGACCGAATCGCCATAGTTGAAATAGAGCTGCGCCTCGCTCAGCGGCATGAAGATATAGTTGCTGTCATAGAGCGTGTTGCCGACGCGAAACAGGCTGATCACATGATAGGTCTTGACCCTGGGCGTGGTGCCGAAGGGCGTGATATTGCCTTTGGGCGCGATCAGGGTGATCTCGCCATCGACCGGCACGCGCAATTTGTTGGCAAGGCCCGAACCCACAATCACCACATCGTCGCGGTCGAAATGGGTGAGCGCCCCGGCGCGCAGCTTGTCCGCCACCAGCGGATTCTTGGCCAAGTCCTCGCGGCGGATGCCGCGCACCACCACCCCGGTATTGGCATTGTCCTTGGTCGCCATCACCTGGCCGTCCACCACCGGAGTGACGCGCACCACCCCGGGCACGGCGCGAACACGTCCCGCCACCGCATCGTAATTGGGCAAGGTGCCGATCTCGGCCTGGATGGTGACATGGCCCGACAGGCCCAGAATGCTTTTGAGCAGTTCGACCTTGAAGCCGTTCATCACGCTCATCACAATGATCAGGGTGGCGACCCCCAGCGCGATCCCGATCAGCGAAAACAGCGAGATGACGGAAATGAAACTTTCCCGCCGCTTGGCGCGCAAATAGCGGGCGGCAATCATCCATTCGAAGGGCGCAAAAACACCCGTATTTTTAGAGGCTGATTCAGGCATGCGGCCACCGTAAGGGCAGCATGCGTGCCCGTCCATTACAAAGGCTTGCGCCATAGTTCCGCCGGCCCCATACCCCTGTCATGACCTCCTCCCCCAGCGATTCCTTTACCCGCGCCCAGCGGATCGAGCTGATCGCCCTGTTCGGGGTGCTGACGGTCTTTATTCCCATCGGCATCGATCTCTATTTGCCCGCCCTGCCCACCATCGCGCGGGAATTCGACGAGCCGATTTCGGCCATCGAACATTCCCTGGCGGCCTTCTTTCTGGGCCTGGCGATCGGACAGGCCATGGTCGGTCCCCTTTCCGACCGTTTCGGGCGGCGCGGGCCGATCCTGATCGGGCTGGCCCTTTACATTTTGGGCGCGACCGGCTGCGCCCTGTCGCAGGACACATTGACCCTGAACATCGCCCGCTTTGTCGAGGCCATGGGCGGCTGCGCCCCCACGGTGCTGGCGCGCGCCTGCGTGCGCGATCTTTTTCCGCCGGGTCAGGCGGCGCGCATCTTCGCCCAGATGCTGCTGATCCTGTCGGTGTCGCCCTTGTTCGCGCCCTTTGTCGGCGGCCTGCTGTTGCCACTGACCGGCTGGCGCAGCCTGTTCTGGCTGCAAGGCGGCGCGGCGCTGCTGGCCTGGGGCTTTGTCTGGAAAATGCTGCCGGAAAGCCATCCCGGTTCGGATCGCAGG
>CBHTTW010000381.1:0-3090 GCA_966096025.1 uncultured Alphaproteobacteria bacterium
CCGGGACACAGTGACGGGCAAAATGGTAGCGCTTACATTTTTCTATTGGCAGCGCTGCCAGAGTTCACTAGCTTGCCCTCAACATAAAAGATTCAAGGGGGATTCCATGAAGGTTCGCAGGCTGAATAAATTCGCGCTCATGTGCGCGGCCAGCGTTGTCGCATTGAGCAGCGCCGCACAGGCGCAAGGCCAGGAAACCGAGGTCGTTACCGTTACCGGTTCACGCCTGATCTCCGACATCAGTCTGTCGCCGACTCCGATCACCGCGGTGAGCGCCGAACAGTTGCAGGCCACCACCCCCACCAACATTCCCGATGCCTTGAACAAGCTGCCGGTCTTCATCGGCGGTCGCGGTCCGCGCAGCCAGGACAATGCCAGCAAGAACAATGGCGGCAACGTCCTCAACCTGCGCAACTTCGGTGTCTCGCGTACCCTGATCCTGCTCGACGGCCATCGCGTTCCCTTCTCCAACCAGGACGGCACGGTCGACGTCGATACCTTGCCGCAGATGCTTGTGACCCGAGTCGATGTTGTGACCGGCGGCGCTTCGGCGGTGTACGGCTCCGACGCCGTGGCCGGCGTGGTCAACTTCGTGCTCGACAAGAAATTCGACGGCTTCAAATACGACATGAATGCCGGCATCTCGAAATATGGCGACGCTGCGTCCTGGCAGGTCGGTCTCGCCTGGGGCACGCCGCTGTGGGGCGGCCGCGGTCATTTCGAAATGGCTACCCGTTTCTTCAACCAGGACATGGTGCCGGACGATCATCGCCCCTATGGCTTTAACGGCAATACCTGGCAGATCGGCGGTAACGGTTCGGCTGCGACTCCTTATGTCAACGTGCCTTTCGGCCATACCGTCGCCCAGGCAGCCCATGGCAACATTGTTTGCGGCGCGTCCTGCCCCGCCAATGGCTTCACATTCGGCGGCCCGGGTACCTTGCGGCCGTTCCAGCATGGCGTTCCCACCGGCGTGAACTCCACCAACATCGAGTCGGGTGGTGACGGCGGTTCCTATACCTACGGAACCTTCCGCAACAAGATCCGCACCGGCGAACTGTTCGGCCGGATGAGCTATGACTTCACCGACGACATTAATGGCTATGTCCAGGCGAGCTGGGCGGAATCGGGCAATTTCGCCAACTGGACACCGGTGGTTGTCAGTTCGGCCAACACCCGGCCCAACGCCTTCTTCGCCAACAATCCCTATTTGTCGGCCGCCGCGCAGCAGTCCTTGGGCGCTGGATTTGCCGGCGGCGCGCAACAGGCCGGCTATCGCTATCTGCCGGCAACGCCTTCGGTGTCGCCGCAGACCGGCACGACGCCGGCAGCGCCGCCGCTGAATACGCCCTTCTTCCAAGCGCCGTCCTATAACTGGAACATCATCGGCGGCAAGGACGCGCGCAGCCAGAACGCCATGTACAACACCCAGGGCGTGGCGCGTAACGTCAGCCTCGAAGCGGGCTTTACCGGCACGTTGATGAAAAAATTCAACTGGGACGTCTATTACAACCACGCCGAAAGCCGTACCCAGGTCAAGAACGTCAACAACACCGATCAGGCCAAATACCTGGCATCCCAGGATGCGGTGATTGCGCCCACCGGTACCAAGGTGAACGGCGTGGATATCGGCGGAACCATCGCCTGCTGGGTTACCACCCAGCCGCAATTCGCCAATCTCTATCCCGGCTGCCAGCCGTCCAACCTGTTCGATCCCATCAATGGTCCGTCCAGAGAGGCGTTCAACTACATTTCCTCGCCCACCTGGTGGACCCTCACCCAGGTGCTGGACAATATCGGCGGCACCATCCGCGGCGGCACCGGCTTCGGCCTGCCGGCCGGCGAAGTCACCGCCGCTCTGTCAGCGGAAATGCGCTGGGCGACGTATGAAATGGCCAGCAAGTTCCTGCCCACCGATTTCGTGGATTGCACCGGCCTGCGCATGTGCCTGGCCAATGGCGGCACCGCGCCGGTGAAGTGGGTGCAAAACGTCAACGCCCCGGTCAACGCCAACAACAATGTTTATGAGTTCGCGCTGGAAGTGAACGTGCCCTTGCTCAAGGACGTTCCGATGTTCCAGGACCTGAACCTGGATATCGCCGGCCGCTATACCAACTATTCCACTTCGGGCGAGACCCAGACCTGGAAGATCGGCAGCAACTGGCACGTCGACGAAAACATCATGTTCCGCGGCACCATGTCGATGGATATTCGCGCACCGAACCTCAACGACCTTTTCCAGCCCACCGGCATTTCCTCGACTGGCTTTCCGGATATCTTGACGGGCGCTTCTCCAGGCACCCAGCTGGTATCCAGAGGCAATCCCGGCCTCACGCCGGAACAGGCGCATACTTACACGCTGGGCATGGTGCTGACGCCGGAATTCATTCCGGGCCTCACATTCTCGGTGGATTGGTACACCACCCATATGGCGGCTGCGATCCAGGCCATCAGCTACCAGAGTGCGCAAGTCCAAACACTCTGCATCCAGAGCGCGCCGCTTTATAATTCGCCCTACTGTTCGCTGGCGATCCGTCCTTTTGCACCCGGTTCGCCTCAGTTCACCACGGCGGCCAACTATCCGACGCAATTGTTGAACCAGCCGTTCAACACCGCAAAGGTGGCGATGGAAGGCTTCGACTTTGAAGTCGACTATAATTGGGACATGGAGGACATCGCCTCCTGGCTTCCCGGCTCGATGAGCTTCCGGCATCTGACGACCTATCAGCCGGTCAACCAGACCCAGCAGCTGCCCGGCGTGTTCTATAGCTACACCGTGCAGCCCAAGACCCGCATGACGACCTTCCTGGCCTATCAGGTTGGCGATTGGGGTCTGAGCTTGCAGAACCAGTGGCTGAGCGGCATGAAAAAGGCCAGCAGCGACAATTCCCTCAATGGCAACACGCAGAACTATCTTGCGCCGCGCATCGGCTCTTATGACGTGCTGGACGTGACCATCAATCGCCAGTTCGCCTTCCTGGGCGGCAATGCGAACGCCTATTTCACGGTCAACAATATCGGCAACACCCGTGCGCCGCTGTGGCCGACCAATGCGGGCAATCCCGGCCTGTTCTATCCGGTGGGCGGCAA
>CBHTTW010000382.1:0-3080 GCA_966096025.1 uncultured Alphaproteobacteria bacterium
GACGTGCCCAGCGCCATCGGCATCGCCCAGGCGGTGGAGCCGATCAAGCCGATCTACTTCGAGGACCCGCTGCAACCCGGCTGGTCGGAAGGCTGGATGGCGCTTCGGCGCGCCACCAAGCTTTCGATCATGACCGGCGAGAATATGGAATTGGCGGAATGGGCCGTGCCCTTCCTGGAAAACCAGGCGGTCAACATCTTCCAGCCCGACATCGTCAATTCCGGCGGCATCAGCGGAGCCCGCATGATCGCCGACCTTGCCGGGCGCTATCGTATCCCCATCGCCCTGCACAATGTCAGCGGCTTGCTGCTCAACATGGCGTCACAACAACTGGCGGCCGCGACCTTCAATTGCCCGCGCATCGAAATGGCGCGCCGCGCCCTGCAACTGACCCTGGGCGCGAAAAATCCGCTTCAGGTTCAGGACGGCAAGATGAAAGTCTCCACCGCGCCGGGCCTGGGTGTCGAGGTGGACGAAAACTATCTCAAGGCCAATGCGGCACAAGGCGAACCCTGGTGGGGCTGAGCCGTTTCAAGCCGGGGTACCATCAGATTTCAGACTGGCACCCGCGTGCGAAGGCGAAAGCCGCCGCGCCGATCAGGCCCCAGGCGGGAAAAATGAGATACACGGGCGGAAATCCGCCGGCCAGAATGGGCGGCATGGCGATTGCGGCGCATGCCATGATCACCGACCCAACTACACCCACAATCAGGACCGGGAGCGGCACCGTGACGATACCCGGCCCGGTTGACGGGTCGCGGCGGCGCAGGACCGGCAAGGCGATGCAGCAGACCGCATAGCCCAGCACCAGGCTGATGGTGATCGCGTCGACCAGCATTCCCACCGCGCCCCTTCCCAAACTCAGGCCCGCGATGTTGATGAGAAATATTGCGATGACGATGGGAGCCGGCACCCCGGTGCGCCCATGCCAGCGGTTCATCCAGGCCGGCAGAAGTCCATTGCGGGCCAGCGCGATCATGGTCCGGGTGGCCATCAGGAACACGCCATTCCAGGTCTTGGCCAGCGACAGCAGCGCCGCCAGCAGAACAAGCGGAGCAAGCACTTGGCCTCCCGGCAACAATCGGGCACCTTCGACAAAGGCAAGAGAGCCGGCAGGCAAATTCGGCCAGGACATCATGGCGCCCGTGGCGATCACGACCAGGCAGTAAAAACCGGTGGCGGCGCCGATCGCCAAAATCAGAATCCGGAATACGGTCTGAAACGACACGCGCTCTGATTTTTCCTCGACCACCTGGCTGATGGCCTGGAAACCGCAGAGCAGGAAGGCGCAATTGGCGAAAATGCTCGCGGCGCCCTGCCACCAGACTGGGCTGGCAGCAGGCAAGAAGGGCGCAAGATTTTCCGCACTTCCATGGCCCAGCATCAACACCGACGCCACAAGCGCGATGGAAACGAAGACATAGGTCAGCAGGCTGTGAAACCGCGCCAGCATCTGCCCGCCGCGATAATTCAGCAACGCAATAAAGGGCGCCCCGATGCAGCCGATGATCAACTGGTTCCGGGTCACGCTGGTGCCGAACGCGTCATAAAGCGCGACATCTTTTATGCCCGGCACAAGCCGCTCGAAAAGCCAGGCAATGGCCAGGCCCTCGAATATGGCAATGCAGATCCAGGCCAGCGCGATGAACCATCCGACATAGAAGGCCAGCGAACGGCCGAACACATGCAGGGTGAAACTGAACTCGCCGCCGGTTACCGGAATACGGGAGGTCAGTTCGGCATAGCAGGCGCCGATACAGGCCACGACCACGCCCCCCGCAAGGAAGCCGATGACCGCGCCGCCCGGACCGGCGGAGGCCAGCCAGCTTCCCACCAGCACGCACCAGGCGGAGCCGATGATCGAGCCGAAGCCGAAGGCAAAAAGCTGGAAGCGGCCGATATTGCCTTTGAGGGCGGGCACAGCGGATTTTGTCAATTTGTTACCCCGGCCCGCCGGTCTTATGACGGCAGACGGAATGCGATCAGCTCGGCCGGGAAGCCCGGCCCGCCGATGGTCAGCGCTATATATTGGCGGCCGCCCAGCATATAGGTCATCGGACATCCGACTTGCGGCGCGGGCATGTAGACCGCGCCGCGATCCTCGCCGGTCTTCTTGTCATAGGCCCGCAGCAGGGCGCCGCGCTTGCCGCCCGCTGTGGTGGCAAAACCGGACTCGCCGCAGATCACCAGCGACTTGGTGACGGTGGGACCGATCAGGCCGGGCCGCCCGGTGCGGGGAATGTTTCGCCCTTTCAGCGCCGGATGGTTCTTGATCGCATCCGGCGTATCGCCATGGGCGATCTGCCAGGCGATGTCACCCTTGGTGAGGTCGGTGGCGGTGATGCGGCCGTAAGGCGGCTTCATCAGCGGCAAACCGTCGATGGTCAGCACGCCGGGGCGGAATTCTTCGCCGCCCGCGGCTGCTGCCGCCGGCGCCGCCGCATTGGCGACGGCGGTCGGCGGCGCCAGATAGCCCTCGCCGCCCTGGATCGCCGCCGCCCGTGTCGGCGCCGCGGCAAAAGTACCGCGCACATAATCGGAATCGGTGAAGCGCGGATTGCCGGGCACAAGCCCATCCACCGCCACCGTGGTTTCGGAGAAGGTATAGACGGTGTGGGTTTCCGGATCGTAGCAACCACCGGCCCAGTTGGTCCCGCCCTGGGTGGCCAGCGACGTCAGAGTGCCCCAGGTGCCGTCGGCCCTGGAAAGAGACGGCGGCGTGTAGATCGGTCCGGTAACGTATTTCGACAGCATCCGCAGCGCCTTGGCATGCAGCTCGGGCGTGAAGTCGATGACGGTCGAAGGATCGACATTCTGCACGTCATAAGCCGGCGGCTTGGTCGGGAAGGGCTGAGTGGGCGAATACCATTCGCCCGGCACGTTCCCCTTGGGCACTTTGCGTTCCACAATCGGCCAGATCGGCTTGCCGGTCTCGCGGTCCAGCACATAGAGGAAGCATTGCTTGCTGGGCTGGGCCAGCGCCTTCACCGTCTTTCCGTTATGGGGAATATCGCAGAGGATCGCGGCGCAAGGCACGTCGCGGTCCCAGATGTCGTGATGGATCATCTGGTAGTGCCAGC
>CBHTTW010000383.1:0-3072 GCA_966096025.1 uncultured Alphaproteobacteria bacterium
CTTCCAGATTGTCCAGCCGCTCGCCGGTTTCCTCGTCGCGGCTGTCGATCAGCCAGCGATAGGATTGCAGCAGGGCGGCGGGACCCAGATAGCGTTCGGAATTCCACCAATAGCTGGGACAGGCGGTCGAGCAGCTGGCGCAGAGAATGCACTCATATAGTCCGTCCAGCTTGGCGCGGTCTTCCGGCGATTGCTGCCATTCCTTTTCCGGCTCGGCGGTCCTGGTCTTCAAATAAGGCTGGATGGAGGCATATTGGGCGTAGAAATTGGTGAGATCGGGCACCAGATCCTTGACCACCGGCATATGCGGCAAGGGATAGATGCTGACCGCGCCGGAACAGTCATTGATCGCCTTGGTGCAGGCCAGGGTATTGCCGCCCGCGATATTCATGGCGCAGGAACCGCACACGCCTTCGCGGCAGGAACGGCGGAACGACAAAGTGGGATCGATCTCGTTCTTGATCTTGATCAGCGCGTCCAGGACCATGGGGCCGCAGCTGTCCAGGTCCACCGTATAGGTGTCGACCGTGGGATTTTCGCCATTGTCGGGATTGTAGCGATAGACTTTGAATTCCTTGGAGCGTTTGGGCTTCTTGCCATTGGCCGCCTTGTCGGTCGGCCAGATCTTGCCCTTCTTCACCCGGCTGTTCTTGGGCAGCATGATTTCGACCATGAAAACTCCTGAAAGACCGGGTGATTTGCACCCGAATTTGCCAGTCGGGGGCCCTCGGAACAACCCCGCTTTACGCGACGATTTGCTCGAACACCCATGCGATTTCAGCAGGGGAATCCTTGATCGAGCCGGTGATAACCAACTGTTCCGCCCGGCGCACGATATTGGCCCCCAGATAGACGCTTTCCTCGACCTCCAGATGCCCCCCGCCGGCCCGGAACCGCCAGCCCTCCCCGCCCGGCAGCTTGAGCAGGATGGCGCCGCCGTCCAGCCGCGACACCCTGACATCGGGATGGATGTGGAAGCGCACCGCGAAATTGCGCCCCCGGGATTTTTCGCAAATCAGACGGTCGCGCCCGGTCAGCATCAGGCCTTGCGGCGACAGGGTGACCTGGCGCTCATGGCGGACCCCGAACAGCGCGGCATAAGCATCGTGCGACATATCCACCGTCCAGCCCTGGGCGGTCTCGCTGCGGCGGGCGAAAACTTCCAGCGGGCCGTCCAGCAGACGCGGCCCCAAAAGATCGCGGGCGATCCCGGCGGGCAGAATTTGCGCGCTGGAGGTATCGGCCACCGTCACGGTGGAATGGGCGGCGGTGGCGCGCAGTGCCAGGTCCCAAGCCTGGTTCGCCTGCCCGCCGGTGCCGCAATTGACCACGATCCGGTCATTGCCGGACGACAGTTCGAACGCGCCGCAGCCGGCATGCGCCTCCAGCGAAAAGGCGCCGGGCGGGGTCTTGCCGCAATCGATCAGGCACAGGCTGCGCCCGGCCGCCAGCCGCTGATAGCCGCTGTGGCGGGCGTGATGAAAGGGCTGGCCGCGCACCTCGTCGCGCGACAAAAGTCCCGCGATCATTTTGGCATCGCCCTCGCCGCCGCCATTGAGCAGGGCCAAAGTGCCGTCGCCATGGCGGAAGAAGCGCAACATCGGCGCCATCCGGTCATGGGCGTTGCGCAGGACATGCGGCGGTTCCTCGCCCGCTATGTTCAACCCCTCCATCACCATCACCAGATGGCGATTGGCGTGGAGCTGGTTTTCCGGCGAGCGGCTGTGTGGGCCGCCAGCGGGCTGGATGTGCCGCTCCACTGCCTGTCCCTGCGGCGCCAGACGGGTCGGCCGCCGCTTTGGGCTGTCGTCCAGGCACAGAGCCGTCAGCGCCAGAACCGCGGCGGTCTCCAGCCGCGGCAGGCCGTCGGGGGCTTCGGTGGATATGCGCTCCAACACCTTGCACTGTTCGCGCAGGTTGACGAACAGGCGCGAGCGCCAGGTCATTTCGGAATTCTGCACCACCAGCCGGCCATGGCAGAACAGCGCCGCCAGCCGTTGCGCCATGACATGCGGCAACCAGGCCGGTTCGCTATAGGCGCCGTAGCGCTTGATCCATTGGCCGATCAGATTGGTCGCCAGCCGCCGGGCATTCTCGCCGCCGGCGCTGGACAAGGGCGGCAGCCATTGAAAGCCGTGCAACGCCTCCAGCCATTCCCGGCTGGGCGCGGGAAGATCGAAAACCGAAACCCCATCGGGAACGTCCAGTTGCACGCCGCAAAAGCGGAACCGTCCTCTCAGCAGGGAGTCGGCTTCTTCCAATTGACGCGGCGCGCCGTCCCAAGGATGGAAGACGATGTGATCGGCCAAGGGGCCGCGCAACATGCGGCGATACAGCCAATTGCCGCGCCACCACACACGCAGCGGCGCCGCGGCGCGGCGCAACGCCGCCCGCAGCAATTCCGACAGGAGCGGCAGCATCTCGCCCCCTGCCACGTCAGCCTCTTAAAGCGGCAATATTGGAAGCGTATTGCGACGGCCCGCCCTGGAACACCGCAGTGCCCGCCACCAGCACGGTGGCGCCGGCGGCGACGGCGCGCCTGGCGGTCTGTGGCGTGATGCCGCCATCCACTTCCAGCGCGATGTCGCGCCCGGTTGCGTCGATGCGCTTGCGCGCCTCCTCGATCTTGAAGAGCTGGCTTTCGATGAAAGTCTGGCCGCCGAAACCGGGATTGACGCTCATGATCAGGATCAAGTCGACCAGATCCATCAGATTGTCCAAGGCGTCGATCGGCGTTCCCGGATTGAGCACCACGCCGGCTTTCTTTCCCAGCTTGCGGATATGCTGCAGGGTGCGGTGGACATGCGGCCCGCTTTCCGGATGCACCGTCAGGCCGTCGGCCCCGGCATCGGCGAAAGCCTGGATATAGGGATCGACCGGGGCCACCATCAGATGGACGTCGAACCGCTTCTTGGCGTGGGGCCGCAGCGCCTTCACCACTTGCGGCCCGATGGTGATGTTGGGGACGAAATGGCCGTCCATCACATCGACATGAATCCAGTCGGCGCCGGCCGCCTCGACAGCCTGGATTTCCTCGCCCAGCCTGGAAAAGTCGGCGGAGAGAATCGACGG
>CBHTTW010000384.1:0-3057 GCA_966096025.1 uncultured Alphaproteobacteria bacterium
ACTCCTTCACGGCAACAGGCAAATCATCCTCCCGTGCGCCGCCCAAGTCAACAGCACCGTCGACAGCGCGGAAATGCCGGAAAATAAGGGATTTCCTTGCGAAAGGCTCGCGCCGCGCGATGACGGAAGAATGGCCGCTTGGAGCCGTCAGGCGTGCGCCACACCCAGCGCGCCGAGCAGATACAGAACCAGGATCACGATCAGAATGGTGCCGATGATGCCGGTGCCGCCGACCGCGCCATACCGCGTATAGCCAAAGCCGCCGCCGGCCAGAAGCACAACCAGAAGAACGATCAAAAGAAGAGACATGAGACCTCCACTATTCCGGAGCGGCCGCGAACCCGGCGCGGTTGCAAAGCAGCCGCATAGGGCCTCGCGGCGCGACCATCAAAAACGGCCCGACGCAGCGAGGAGATAAGGCTTCAGTCCCGCAAAGGTTCCCGTCCTTGAGACGCCGCTCTCCTGGCGATAGGTTGACCCCAAATGGGGGATATCCATGAAGATACTTTTCGGCGCCGTCTTGGCGCTTGGTACCGTCAGTGCACTGACCTATCCCGCATCCGCGGCGGACTATGCCGGGCGCTGGGAAATAGCGGGCCGCCAGTTCGGCATGGTCCCTTCCTTCCACCCCATCGGTGACGGGCGGCTGGTGATCAGCGGCAGCGGCGCCAACGTCACCGCCATCTTCAACACGCTGCGCTTTTCCGGCGGCGAACAGAAGGACGGCCTGCACCTGGATTGCACCAATGACGGCAGGCCCTGCGGCACACTTGTATTGCAGGAAGCCCAGGGCAAGCTCACCGGCAGCGGCATGATGGGCGGCGAGCGCATCGACATTACCGGCCGCCGCCCCGCCGCCAAACCCGCCACGGCAACCGCGCACGAATTCGTCCCCAAGCTCTTCCACACCAACTTCTCCAGCGACGCTGCCCCTGGCCTGCGCATTTTTCCCGGCGACAGCGTGCATACCGAAACCGTGGACAATCGCGGCTATGACGGCAGGAATATCCAGCGCTCGACCCGCGGCAATCCCCTGACCGGGCCCTTCTATGTCGAAGGCGCCATGCCGGGCGACACGTTGGTGGTGCATTTGAAGCGGGTGCGCATCAACCGCGACTATGCCATGCAGGCCAGTTCCATCGCCGGCAATGCCCTCAATCCCGGATACTTGCGCTCGGAAGTCAAAGGCGATGGCACCCCCAACACCTGGAAGCTGGATGTGGCCGCCGGGTTCGGCAGCCTGGAAAATCCGGGCGAACGGTTGCGCGATTATAAAGTCCCGCTGATGCCGATGCTGGGCTGTGTCGGTGTCGCCCCGCCGCGCCAGCAGGCCATCGCCAGTTCCAATTTGGGACCCTGGGGCGGCAATATGGACAGCCAGTCGGTGCGCGAAGGCACCACCGTCTATCTGCCCGTGTTCCAGCCCGGCGCACTCTTATATATAGGCGACACCCACGCCCAGCAGGGCGATGGGGAACTTCCCGGCCAGGCGATGGAAACCAGCATGGACGTTACCTTCTCGGTGGAGGTGATCGAGGGCAAAAACTTGGGCCAGACCTGGATCGATACCGGCGAGGAAATCGGCGTGATGGGCGTGGGGGGCAGCCTGGATGAATCCCTGCGCGTCGCCACCACCGGCATGGCGTTGTGGCTGGCCGACCGTTACAAACTCAACCAGGGTGAGATCGCGGCGGTGCTGGGCACCGCGATGCGCTACGAAATCGCCGAAGTGGTCGATCCCCAGATCAACATCGTCGCCAAGATCAGGAAAGATATGCTGGCGAAGATCCGCTGAATCGGACTTTGATAACAACAAAAACAGGAAAGCCCGCCGCATGATCCGGCCGTCCCGCAGAACCCTTCTGGCCACCTCCGCCGCCAGCTTCGCCGTCCAGGCCCTTCCCGCTCTGGCCCAGAGCCGGGACACCGAATGGCGTTACTATGGCGGCAACCTGGCCAGCCAGCGCTATGCCCCGCTGGACCAGATCGACGCCGCCAACTTCAGCAAGCTGGAAGTGGCCTGGCGCTTCAAACCGGATGCCCTGGGGGCGCGGCGGGAATTCCAATACGAAGCCACCCCGCTGCTGGTCAAAGGCGTGCTCTACACCACCGCCGGTTCGCGCCGCGATGTGGTGGCGCTGGATCCGGTGACCGGCGAGATGCTGTGGATGCACCGCTATGACGAAGGCGAGCGCGGCCGCCTGGCGCCCCGGCAATTGTCGGGCCATGGCGTCAGCTATTGGAGCGACGGCAGCGAAGAACGCATCCTGTTCGTGACCCCGGGCTATCGGCTGATCGCGCTGGACGCCAGGACCGGCCATCGCATCCAAACTTTCGGCACAGACGGCATTGTCGATCTTCGGCTCGACGACGACCAGGAAATGGACCTGGTCAAGGCCGATATCGGGCTTCATTCCACCCCCATCGTCAGTGGCGATATGGTGATCGTGGGCGCCGCACATGACAGCGGCAATGTCCCGCCCTCGCACAAGAATGTGAAAGGCTATGTGCGCGGCTTCGACGTGCGCAGCGGCAAGCGCATCTGGATTTTCCACACCATCCCGATGAAGGGCGAGTTCGGCTATGACAGCTGGCTGATCCCCGGCCAAGCGGAGCTGGTGGGCAATGCCGGCGTCTGGGCCCAGATGTCGATCGACGAGGAACTGGGCCTGGTCTATCTGCCGGTGGAATCCCCGACCGGCGATTACAATGGCCAATACCGCCACGGCAACAACCTGTTCGGCGAAAGCATTGTCGCGGTCGAGATCAAGACCGGCAAGCGCCGCTGGCATTATCAGCTGATCCATCACGGCATCTGGGACCGCGACATTCCCTGCGCCCCCATCCTGGTCGACATTCCGGTGAACGGAAAAATCGTCAAGGCGCTGGCCCAGCCGACCAAGCAGGCGTTTCTCTATGTGCTGGATCGCGTCACCGGCAAGCCGGTCTGGCCGATCCCGGAAACCAAGGTCGAAAAGGGCAATGTGCCGGGCGAATGGTATGCGCCGACCCAACCGATCCCCAGCAAGCCGCCCGCTTACGATATTCAAGGCATCA
>CBHTTW010000385.1:0-3039 GCA_966096025.1 uncultured Alphaproteobacteria bacterium
CGCGGCGCAGCGCATCGATCATGATCAGCAATTCCATCAGATTGTCGTTGGCCGGCGCGCTGGTGGACTGGATCACAAACATGTCCTCGCCGCGGACATTTTCATGGACTTCGACAAAAATTTCGTCGTCGGAGAAGCGGCGGACATCCGCCTTGACCGGCGTCAGCCCCAGATAAGATCCGATGGCATCGACCAGGGGTTTGTTGGAATTGCCGGTGATGAGGCGCATGCCTCGCGATCCGTTCAGATCCGTCATCGCCCGCCCTCAGCTACCCGTGACACTTGGATGACGGGCTTGTAGCGGTTGAGGCTTGTTACCGCAACCCGTGCAATTTTCCCCATGGTTACCGGGTCAGCATGATGGCCGAGACCTGGCGCCCATAGTCGGGTTCGCCGGCATGGGTGGTGCGGCGGAAGCTGAAAAAGCCGTTTTCGGGCGGATAAGTGCAGATGCCCAAATTTTCCACATGGGTCACACCGGCCGCCGCCAGGCGGTGCGCGGCATAGGCCGGGAGATCGAAGCGGTAATGACCTTCCTTGCCGGAGGGCACGAAAAAGCGGCGGTGCTTGAGCCCCAATTCCAGAAACCGGTCGCGGAATTCCCAATTCACTTCGTAATTGTCCTGGGAAATGCAGGGGCCGATGGCCGCGACAATGCGGCCCCGCGACGCGCCCAGTTTTTCCATGGCCTCCAGGGCGGCTTCCAATACCCCGCCGAGCGCACCTTTCCATCCGGCATGGGCGGCGCCGATCACCTTGGCGCTGTGGTCGGCCAAAAGCACGGGT
Source organism: uncultured Alphaproteobacteria bacterium (assembly GCA_966096025.1). Taxonomy (GTDB): domain Bacteria; phylum Pseudomonadota; class Alphaproteobacteria; order Micropepsales; family Micropepsaceae; genus Rhizomicrobium. The sequence continues at coordinate 787 of CBHTTW010000385.1, forward strand.
GCGCAATCGGCGGTAAGAATGCCCAGCGCCAGGCCCTGTGTCGCGGTCACCATGGCATCGCCTTCGGGGCGCTGTGCCGGGGCCTCGCTCAGCACATGGACGATGGGGCTGTGAATTTGCGAAAGGCTGACCAGGGCCGTTTGCGGTCCCAGGGCGGCGCAAACCAGGCGGCGGTTTTCCGCCACCGCGTGGGCCGCGTCTTTGGAGCCGGGGCCGCAATTGAGGGATTCATAGAGCCCGGTGGACACGCCTCCCTGGCGTCCGAAAAATCCGTGCGCGAAGCCCGGCGCGTTCAGCTTTTCAACGGTCAATCTTTTCATGGCGCAAATCCCGCGACGCCGCCGATGGAAGACGGGACAAAGGCCATGGCCTTGAACAGGCTTCCCATCTGCTCATTGCCGATCAGCCTTTCGGTGGCGGTCAGGAGGTCCTGGGCGCTGGCGGGATTGGTTTTCATCAATTGCTCGGCGCGTTCGGTGATGCCGATATTGGCCAGGAACATGCCCTGGGTGACGGGCCCGAACACGGCGGCGCCGCCGCGTTTGCCCGCCTGCGCCAAGGCCGCGAAATCGACATGGGCGGAAATATCGTCTTCGCCGGGCTGCGCCAGCGCATCGGCGAAACGGTGGCCGCTGACCGCCTGCAAGGTTTCCGAAAATCCGCTCGTCTCGCCATAGCCATAGTCGATGATCAGCGCCGCGCCGCCCTTGTTGGCGACAATACGGCCGATGTCCTCCGCCAGCGCCATGGCCGCGGGCGAACTTTCATAAACCCCTCCATCAGGCGCGCGCTCCCTGTCGGCGGGAATGGCGGCGCGCGGCACCGCCACGGGCGCCAGGGCAAAGACCAGCTCGTCATTCAGGGCGGTGACCATGCGCTCGCACCAGCCTCTTTCGGTTTTGACATACTGGCGCACCGGTAAGGCATCGAAGAACTCGTTTGCCACCAGGAACAACGGCCGATCGCCCAGACTGTCGTCAAACTGGGCCTGCCAGGAAATATCGGCGCCAATGATTCCATTTGGGCCCCGCAGCTTCTCCGCCTGCACTTGCTGCAGGGCCGGGCTGGCCTCGATCAGCACCACGTCCAGATCAGCGAGAAATTCCGGCGCCACGGCGGCGGTGCGCAGTATGTCCGCCATCAAGGTGCCGCGCCCGGGCCCCAGCTCCACCAGGCGCGGATTTTTGGGGCAGCCTTGATCGGCCCAGGCCTGCACCAGCCACAAGCCGAGCATCTCGCCGAACATCTGGCTGATTTCCGGCGCGGTGGTGAAATCCCCACCGGCGCCTAAGGGATCGCGGGTGGCGTAATAACCGTGTTGCGGATCCAGCAGGCTGATGGTCATGAACTGGGCCACCGACATCGGACCCTGGGCCTCGATCAGGGCGGCGATGCGCGCTTTCAGGCTCATGCCGCTTTCGGCTTTTTGTAGGCGGCCCAGAACAAGGCCGCCGCCGCCAGCCAGACCGGAATGGAAAGCGCCATGCCCATGCTGATGGGACCGATGAACTGGGTGTCGGGTTCGCGATAGAATTCGCAGATGAAACGGAAAGTGCCGTAGCCCGCAAAGAACAAAGCCGAAAGCAGCCCGGGCCGTTCATGGGCGCGAAACAGGCGCAGGGCGATCTGCATCAGGACAAACAGCAACAGGCCTTCCAGCGCCGCTTCGTAGAGCTGGCTGGGATGGCGCGGCGCATCGCCGCCATGGGGAAAGACCATCGCCCAGGGCACATTGGCGGCGCGGCCCCAAAGTTCCCCATTGATGAAGTTGGCCAGCCGCCCGAAGAAAAGCCCGATGGGGGCGAAGGCGCAGGCCAGGTCCGCCACCGACAAAAGCGACAATTTGCGCCGGCGGCAGAACAGCCAAACCGCCAGGGCGCTGCCCAGCAATCCGCCATGAAAGGACATGCCGCCTTCCCAGGCGGCGATGATGCGGATGGGATCGGTGAGGAAGCCCATCGGCAGGCCGTCGCAGAAGGGGGCATAGGCCGGGGTGACGCTGCACAGCACAGTGCCGTAGATCAGCACCCAGCCCAGCCGTCCGCCCAGAATGATGCCCAGCGTGGCCCACACCACCAGATCGCCGATTTCGTCCTCGGTGGCCGGGGGGCGGCCCTTGAAGGGCGGATAGGCCCAAAGGGTCTTGTTGCGCAGCGCCCGGGCGATGCCCCACCAGGCCAGCACAATCCCGGCGATATAGGCCAGGGCGTACCAGCGGATCTCGAACGGGCCGCCCAGATGCAGCAGCACCGG
>CBHTTW010000386.1:0-3036 GCA_966096025.1 uncultured Alphaproteobacteria bacterium
CAGCATCCTTCTTCTCGCCATTCTTCAGAAGGAAAAAATAATGGGTCGGCGAACGTAGATCGATTTGTGTGACATCGCGTTCCAGGATGCTGCCGTCGATGATGAGGTGTTCCAGGGCATCCAATTGTTTCTGCCAGCCGCTCTCGGGCAGTTGCACCACCACCCCGTCATCCAGGATCAGGTTCCAGCGGCGCTTGGAAATGCGCTGATACGCGGCGATCCGGGCCGAGATGGCGCGGTGGGCGGCGACCGCATCGACCAGGTCGGCGGCGGCCTGGGGCGCTCCGGCTCCCACCAGCTTGGGCAGGCGGCGGAACTTTTCCACCTCATTTCTGGTGATCAGGCTGCCGTTGCGTTCCACGATATAGATGGGCGCCTCGCCCTTGGCATCCACCGGCGCCTGCCACAGGGCAAAGGGGCGCTTTTCCACCAGGGTGACGAAAATGGCGTCGGGATAGCGACGATGGATTTCCGCGCTGGCGATCCATTCCAGGTGCGCCAGACGGCTGCGGGCGCTCCACAGATCGGCGCCGAAAATCGACTGGCCGGGCTTCATGCCCAGCACTTCCAGCACTTGCGGATAGGGCGTGCGGCGATTGCCGGTGATGTGAATCTCGGAAATGCCGAACCCGGCATCGGCAATGACGCCATCGATGCTGCGGCCGATGGCATGATAGGTGCGGCCGATCACGCCGCTGGCGAACAGCGCCCCCAGCAGCACCAGGACCAGCAGCAAGCCGCTCAGCGCCATCATCGGGCGGTTGGTGAACAGCGACAGCCGGGCGGCCACGCGTTCCCTTAAACTGGAGTCAGAACCACGCCGCGCGCTGCCCGGTTGCACCGACGGCAGGTCACGGCCGCCGCGGCCGGCGGGACGGGCGCTCTGGGTCCGCGGCTTGGCGCGGCTCTTGCGGTCCAGGCTCAGCGATCGCATGACGCGTCCTCCACGATCCAGCGGCACAGTTTGGCGTATGACATTCCGATATGGGCCGCCTGTTCCGGCACCAGGGAGGTCGGCGTCATGCCCGGCTGGGTATTGGTCTCCAGCAGAATCATGCGGTGCTTCGCTCCCGTATCGTCATAGCGGAAATCGGTGCGCGTGACTCCCCTGCAGCCCAAGGCGTGGTGGGCGGCCACCGCCAGGGCCATCGCTTCCTCGGCGACCTTCGCCGGAATCTGCGCCGGCACGACATGCTTGGAGCCGCCGGGGGCGTATTTGGCTTCGTAATCGTAGAATTCCAGTTCGGTGGTGATTTCGGTCACGCCCAAGGCGCGGTCGCCCATCACCGAGACCGTCAGCTCGCGGCCGGGCACGAACTCTTCCACCATCATCTCATTGGAAAGATTCCATTTATCGCTGCCCAGCTCGGCGGGCGGACGGTTGTCGCCCTTGCGGATAATGTAAATGCCGACCGAGGACCCCTCATTCACCGGCTTGATGACATAGGGCGGTTCCATCAGGTGCCTCTCCGCCACGGTGCGGCGGTCGGCGACGATGGACTTGACCACCGGCAGGCCGGCGGCGCGGTAGACATCCTTGGTCCGCTCCTTGTGCATGGCCAGGGCCGAGGACAGGACGCCGGAATGGGTATAGGGAATGCGCATCAGCTCCAGCAGGCCCTGAACCGTGCCGTCCTCGCCGAAGCGGCCATGCAGGGCGTTGAACACCGCATCAGGCTTGGCCTCGAACAATTGCTGGCCGGGATTGTCGCCAGGGTCCAGGGGGCTGGCGTCAAAACCTTCCTCGCGCAGCGCCTTGACCACGCCGCGCCCCGAAGACAGCGAGACTTCGCGTTCGGCGGAACGGCCGCCCATCAGTACCGCGATCTTTTTGAAGGTGGTCATGCCACGCCCACCCGCTTGATTTCCCATTCCAGGGCGATGCCGGATTTTTCCAATACGCGCTTGCGCACTTCCTCGCCCAGATTTTCCAGATCGGCGGCGGTGGCGTCGCCGGTGTTGATCAGGAAGTTGGTGTGCTTTTCCGAAACCTGCGCCCCGCCGATTTTCAAGCCACGGCAACCGGCCTGATCGATCAACTGCCAGGCTTTCTGGCCCGGTGGATTCTTGAAAGTGGAACCGCCGGTCTTGGATTTGATCGGCTGGCTGGCCTCGCGATTGGCGGACAATTCTTCCATGCGGGCGCGGATGGCGGTGGGATCGTCCTTGGTGCCTTCCAGCACCGCCTCGATGAAAATCAGATCGTCGCCAGCGCCTTTGGCCTTGCGGTATTCGAAACCCATGTCGGCGCCGGAAAGCTTGATTTTATTGCCTTTTCCGTCGATCGCGGTGGCTTCGACGAAAACATCCTTGATCTCCCGCCCATAGCAGCCGGCATTCATCTTCAAGGCGCCGCCGATGGTGCCCGGCACGCCGCGCAGAAATTCCAGGCCGGCAATGCCGGCATCGGCGGTGGCGCGCGCCACCGCACCGTCCAGCGCGGCCGCGCCCGCGCGCACGCGCAGGCCATCCGTCTCGATCTTGCCGAAGGCGGACGACAGCCGCACCACCGCGCCGGGAATGCCGCCGTCGCGCACCAGCAGATTGGAGCCCACGCCGATCACCGAGACTCGCAGGTCGGCGGGCCTGGCTGCGAGGAAGGCAGCCAGATCGTCGGCGTCGGCCGGGCGAAAAAGAACTTCCGCGGGACCGCCGGCGCGGAACCACACCAGATCCTTCAGCGGAGCGCCCTGGGTAAGTGAGCCACGCACTGGCGGAAGCATGTCGCAGGGGCGTGTCATCATCACGACAGACCCTCGAGCTTTTTGGGGAGATTGTGCATCCATCCGGTGATCGAACCCGCGCCGGTGCCGATAATCGCGGCGCCCGGTTTGACGTAAGGAGCGACGGCGGCGGCGAGATCGTCCTCGCCTTCGATGATGATGACATTGCGATGGCCATGGGCGCGCAGCGCCTCGGCATAGCTGTCGCGACTGATGCCCTCGATGGGCTTCTCACCCGCGGCATAGACCGGCGCGATCACCGCCACATCGGCGTCATTCAGGCAGGTGGCAAATTGTTCGAAGGTGTCGCGCA
>CBHTTW010000387.1:0-3036 GCA_966096025.1 uncultured Alphaproteobacteria bacterium
TCCATGGACGGCTCCAAGATCGGGCGCACCGGCTCCAACGAGCAGCCGGGCGGGGCCGCCGGCGGGCCGCCGCCGGACGATACGCCCACGGGTAAATTCCATATCAACGTCAAGCTGGACCGGCTGGCGATGCGCGATGGCGTTGCCATCATGCCGCTCTCTTTCGACCTGGCGGGAATCGGAAACCGGCCTTCGGTGCTGGCGCTGAGCGGCAATGTCACCATGGCCGATAAGAGCACGCCCATCGCCGCCAATCTGGAAACCAGCGCCACCGGGCGCAAGGTGTCCTTGACCAGCAAGGATGCCGGACTGTTGGCGCGGGGCGTCTTTGCCTTCGAAAGCATGCGTGGCGGCGATTTGAGCGCGACGGTGAATTTGCCGGGCCAGGCCGCCGATGTGGTGCCGCCGGGCGGCACGGCGCCCGACTTCACCGGCGTGATGACGATCAAGAATTTCCAGATGGTCAACCAATCCCTGATCAGCCGCCTGTTCTCGGCGGCGAGCCTGACCGGTTTCGGCGACCTGATGGGCAGCGACGGCATCGGCATCGAGGAATGGAACATGCCGTTCAGTTCCAAGAACAATGTCATCAGCGTCAATGGTTCGCGCGTCGTGGGCCGCGGCATCGGCGCCAGCGCCGATGGCTATATCGACCGGCCGCACAACCAATTGGCGCTGAAAGGAACCCTGGTTCCCGCCTATGCCTTGAATTCGATACTGAGCAATATCCCGCTGCTCGGCGATTTGTTGGCGTCCAAGAAAGGCGAGGGAATTTTCGGCGTCACCTATTCCATGACCGGCAATGCCGAGCAGCCCAATATCAGCACCAATCCCTTGTCGATGCTGACGCCGGGCATCCTGCGGCGGATATTCGAGGGCCGCATTCCCACCGCCGCGAATGCGCCGTCCAACGCACCGCAACCCGCCGCCCCCAAGCCGCAAACGCCGGAAGCCGTGCCGAAGCCGCAGGAACCGGCGGCTGATCCGCAGACCCAGGCGCAGGAGCCGGTTCTCAAGCCGTCCGCGAACTGATTTTGGTCGCTCCGGCTTTGCCTACGCTCCTGCCGGCTTTACCAGGACGTGCTTTTTCTTGCCGCTGTGAGGAGCGGTTTGCCGAAGGCAAACGAAATGGTCCAGTGGACCATTTCGAGTGACGAACGCCGCGAGCTTGGGCGAGCGGCCGGTTCCGCTAGACTGGCTTCACCAGGACGTGCTTTTTCTTGCCGCTTGATAGTTTCAGAACACCGTCTGCATTCAGCGCCGACGCATCCACCATCAATCGCGGATCGCTGACGGCGGCATCATTGAGCTTGAGGCCGTTGTTGGCGATCAGCTTCCGCGCTTCCGAATTCGATGCCGCCAGTCCCGCCGCCACGGCGAGATTGAGAATGCCGTCCGGCAGTTTGGCGCTGATGGTGGGCAGACCTTCGGCGCTAGCGCCTTCCTCGAAGGCGCGCCGGGCGGTGCCGGCGGCACTCTCCGCCGCCTCCCGCCCGTGCAGGAGAGCCGTGGCCTCGGTCGCCAATATCTTCTTGGCGTCATTGAGTTCGGCGCCCTGAAGCTGTTCCAGGCGCGCGATCTCCTCCAGCGGCAGTTCGGTGAACAGGCGCAGGAACCGGCCAACATCGGCATCCTCGGTGTTGCGCCAGAACTGCCAATAGTCATAGGGGCTGCGCATATCGGCGTTCAGCCACACCGCGCCCGCCACCGTCTTGCCCATCTTGGCGCCGGACGAGGTGGTGATCAGCGGCGTGGTAAGACCGAAAAGCTGCAAGCCGCCCATGCGCCGTCCCAGCTCGATCCCCGAGATGATGTTTCCCCATTGGTCGGAGCCCGAAGATTGCAGCTTGCAGCCATAGCGCTTGTTGAGCTCTACGAAATCGTAAGCCTGCATGATGGAGTAATTGAATTCCAGGAACGACAAGGGCTGGTCGCGCTCCAGACGGAGCTTGACGCTGTCCATGGTCAGCATGCGGTTGACCGAGAAGTGGCGGCCGACCTCGCGCAGGAAGGGGATATACTCCCAGCGGTCCAGCCATTCGGCATTGTCGACCATGATCGCGTCGGACGCACCGTCGCCGAACTTGAGCAGATGCTTGACGCCGTTCAGCATGCTGCGCTTGTTCTCGTCGATCTGTTCCGGCGTCAGGATCAGCCGGGTTTCGTCCTTGCCGGAAGGATCGCCCGCCTTGGTGGTGCCGCCGCCCATCAGCAGGATGGGGCGGTGACCGGCCTGCTGCAGCCGGCGCAAGGTCATCAGCTGCAGCATATGGCCGACATGCATCGACTTGGCGGTGCAGTCGAAGCCGATATAGGCGGTGACGCGCTCTTTCTGGAAAAGGGCGTCGAGCTCTTCTCGCGGCTCCGAACAGGCGTAAAACGCCCCGCGCGCCGCGAAGTTGCGGAGGAATTCGGACTGGAATTGCGGAGCGGCGGGCATAGTATGGACTCGTGCAAATAGGGCTTGCGGCATAGCACAAATGGCGGAAATCGTGAAAGTCATCGGTCTGATGAGCGGCACCTCGCTGGACGGGATCGATGCCGCCCTGCTGGAAACGGACGGCGAGGCAAGGGTAACGCCCGGCCCCAGCCTGACCGTGCCCTATGACGCAAACACCCGCGCCTTGCTGCGCTCCGCCCTGGATACGGCGCGGGATTTCACCCAAGGCGCGCCGGTGCCGGATTCGATCCAAAAGGCCGAGCGTGTCCTGACCGAGGCGCACGCCAAGGCGGTGAAGGCGCTGCTGCAAAAGACCGGCGCCAAGGGCGTCTCGCTGATCGGCTTTCATGGCCAGACCATCCTGCATCGCCCGGCCCAGCATTGGACCTGGCAGATCGGCGATGGCGCCTTGCTGGCGCGGCTGACCGGCATCGATGTGATCAACGATTTCCGCAGCGCCGATGTCGCGGCCGGCGGGCAGGGCGCTCCCCTGATGCCGCTTTATCATGCCGCCCTGGCGCGCAAGGATCTGCGCGGGCCGCTGGTGGTGGTCAATATCGGCGGCGTCGGCAATGTCACCTATATCGACGGCGACA
>CBHTTW010000388.1:0-3021 GCA_966096025.1 uncultured Alphaproteobacteria bacterium
GACGCGATCAACGATCCGTTTTTGCTCATCTTCCAGTCCTTTTTTACTCTCCGCCCCGGCGGCTTTTGGATTTTTCTGCGTGAAGGGCAAAGTCAAAGTGACTTCGGCGCCCTCCCCATTTTCGGCATCGGCAAGGCTGAGTTCCCCGCCATGGTCTTCCATGATTTTGCGCACGATGGCGAGCCCAAGCCCGGTGCCCTTGGCGCGGGTGGTGACATAGGGCTCGGTGAGGCGATGGCGGTGTTCCGGCGGCAGGCCGACGCCATTGTCGGTAACGCGATAGACGAAGTTTGCTCCATTCGCCTGCAGCGCGATGCTGATGCGGCCCGGCTCGTCATCGCCCTTGGCGATGCGCGCGGCGATGCTTTCCCCGGCATTCTTCAGCACATTGGTGAGGGCCTGGGAAATCAGCCGTCCGTCGCCTTCGAAATACACCGCGTCCTTGGGCGTGGCGGTGGAGAAAGTGATGGCGGGATTGGCGACGCGCTGCAGGAACACCGCCTGCTGCAACAGTTCCTGGGCGTTCTCGCGCCGCATCACGGGGGCGGGCATGCGCGCGAAGGACGAGAATTCATCCACCATGCGGCCGATATCGCCGACCTGGCGCACGATGGTGTCGGTGCATTGCTGGAAGACTTCGGGATCGGTGACGATTTCGCCCGCATATTTGCGCTTGAGGCGTTCGGCGGAAAGCTGGATGGGGGTCAGCGGATTCTTGATCTCATGGGCGATGCGGCGGGCGACATCCGCCCAGGCGGCGGTGCGCTGGGCCGAGACCAGGTCGGTGATGTCGTCGAAGGTGACGACATAGCCCTCGGTCGAGTCGCGTTCGGAGGTCACCTGCACGCTCAAGCTGCGCGGCTTGCCGCCGCGCTTGATGGTGACTTCGCCGCCTGCCCTGCCCGCCGGTTCGGACATGGCGCGCAGGATCAGCGGCGCCAGTTCCGGCACGGCTTGCGAATAATGGCTGCTTTCCATGTCTTCCGGCGCGGCATTGAGCAGACGTTCGGCGGCGCGGTTGATGATGGTGATGCGGCCGTCGCCGTCGATGCCGACCACGCCGGCGCTGACGCCGGAGAGCACGGTTTCGGTGAAGCGGCGGCGCATTTCGTTGAGCTTGTTGGCCGCAATCAGATCGCCGCGCTGGGCGGAAAGCTGCTGGGTCATGCGGTTGAAGGCCAGGCCCAGCATGCCCAGCTCGTCGTCGCCGCGTTCCACCCACACCTGGGCGGTGAGATCGCCTTCCGAGACCCGGCCCGCCGCGTCGATCAGGTCGGAGACCGGACGCACAAGACGATTGGCGGCCCAAAGACCGGACCAGATGGCGGCCAGCAGCACCACCAGCGCCACCATGGCGTAAAGCGCGGCGAACTGAAGCTGGGTCTCCAGCCGCGAGTCGTTGAGCCGGTTATACTCGCTGACCGCCGCCTTGGTGCGGTTGTAGTAACCGAACACTTGCGGATCGACCCGTTCCACCACCAGCAGATAGGCGTCTTTCAGGAAAGGCAGCCGCACCAGTGCATGCACCAGGCCGGTGTCGGGACTGCCATCCACCAGAATCTTGCCCGCCTTGGCATCGGCAAAGTCGCTGGTGCTGGGTTTGAGTTCGGCTGAATAATTGAGCGCCGCGCTCTTGCCCAGTTCATGGCCCTGGCTGTCCAAAAGGAATGAGCCGATCAGGCCGCGATCCTTGGTCATGAAGGCGATCTTGGTCATCATCAGCCCGACATTGAGCTGCTTGTTGGTGTCGATCAGGGTCGGATCATGGGCGAGGTTTTCCGCGATCTCGCCGGCGCTGAGGGTGATGCCCCGCGCCTCCGCCACGATAAAGCGATGGGCGACATTCTCGGCGCTGTCCAAGGCCTGCTTCACCCGCCCGGAGAACATCTGGTCAAGGCCCAGGTTCAAGGTCACGGCGGCGAAGATCGCCACCAGGATCACCGGCACCACGGCGATGGCCGAGAACCATGTCACCAGACGAACGTGAAGCTTGGCGCCGGCGCGCCCTGTGCGGCGGGTGGCGATCAGGCGGGCGATGCGCCAGCCGATGGCGGTGGCCAGGGACAGAACCAGGGTCAGGTTGACCAGGAGCAGCCCGATCTGGGCGCCGCGGCTGAGCTTGTACTGGATCAAGTCGGTCAGGAGCGCATAGGTCAGGCAGCCCATGAGCACGGCCACCAACGCCACGCCAAAGGCGAGTTGCGAAGGCCTGGATATCGCGCGCAGACCGGCACGCCGCTCTGGAAACGTCGTTTCGCTAACCATGTCTTCCGTTACGACTGGCCCCGCCCCGCCCAGTCTTGAGGCAGCCAGTGTAGCCAAGGCACGGACTGTTGCAAGAATGCTGCGTTACAAAAACGGCACGGAAAGCTGCAGCGCGTCCGGAGGAAGCGAAAAACCCAGGCGATTCGCGGGGAAAACTGGTGAATGTGGGTGGGGGAGATTTTTACGATATTGGGGTTGCGGCCACTTCGGCCGCAACGGCGCAGCGCCCCGAGCGACAGCGTTATAGGGGCGCGAGCCGGGGACTGCCTACACAGCCCCAGTGCTATTCGGTCCTCAGGCCCCGGATCACTTCCAACCCTAGATCTCTAATCTTCTTCCGCAGAGTATTCCGGTTGAGGCCCAGAAGTTGTGCCGCCCTTATCTGGTTGCCGCGGGTTGCGGCCAGGCAGATGGAGATCAGCGGCCGCTCCACCTCCTGCACGATCCGGTCATAGACCCCCGGCGGCGGCAGCCGGTCGCCCTGGGCCAGGAAATACTGGGTCAGATATTGCTCGACCGAGGCGCCCAGCGATTGCGGCTCGTCGCCGGAATCCGCCGAGAAGCTTTTCGCCGGCTCCTTCAATTCCGCGCTGACCGCGGTGGCCGAAATCGTATCGCCCGATTGCAGCACCGCCAGGCGGCGGATCAGGTTCTCAAGCTCGCGCACATTGCCCGGCCAGCGGTGCCGCCGCAGCATGTCGAGCGCTTCATTGTCCAAGGTCTTGTGCGGCAGGCCCTCGTCTTCCGCCTTGCGCA